>DNFG01000515.1:0-137 GCA_003487005.1 Bryobacterales bacterium | reverse complement strand
CCTTCGAAGCCACCCTCGCCCCCGGCATCCGCGGCGAAGCCATCGAGTTCTGCGGTACCGAAGGCCGCCTCTGGATCTCCCGCGCCCGCTACGAATTCACCCCCGCCGGCCGCAATGCCGTCCCCGTCGAAGTCAAG
>DNFG01000071.1 GCA_003487005.1 Bryobacterales bacterium | reverse complement strand
GCACGGAGGCCCGGTGCGCCAGGCTCCGCCGGCGCCAGGACACGCCGCCCAGCCCGTCTACGCCGCCGGCCCCGGTCTGTTCCCGGCCGGTCCCATCTTCGGTGCTCCGCCCCTGTCCGGCAAGTCCGGTTCCGGCTCCAGCTTGGCCTATCCGGCTGCCGGACAAGGCCGTCCTGCCGCTGGTCCCGTCCTCTCCACACCCTATCCGGCTGCCGTTTGGCGCGAAATGGCGCCGCCGATGTTCCTCGCCCAGGCCGATCTGGCCGTGGATCTGGATCCGCTGGACCGCCCCCGCTCCACCCGGCCACTGTCCGCCGCGTTCGTCCATGCCCGCCCTCGCGTGTTCCGTCCCCGGCCCCAACTCGCGCCCGCCCGGCCCCGCGTTCCTGCCGCGCCGCCTCGCGCCACGCTCGCACTCAGCCTGGCGGATAGCTGGATCCCGACCCCCGTTGAACCCGTCCGCTGGAGACCCTGACCCGTGCAGACCGCCAAAGTCGTCCAACTGCCTCCCCGCGCCGCCAACTCCCCAGCCGACCCGCGCCTCGCCGAACTCGAAGACCTCGCTCGCACTGCCGTGGAGCGAGGCCGCTCCGCCGAGGCGGCCGCCCATCTCGAACAACTGCTCGTCCATGATCCCGAAAACTGGCGCGTCCGCCTGCCCCTGGGCGCCTGTTACCAGCGTCTGCGCCGTTGGACGGATGCCGCCCGTGAATTCGCGCTCTGCCTTCCTCTCCAGCCTGACGATCCGGACCTGCTCACCAGCCTCGCCATCTGCTACCTGCAGAGCGGGAACCTGAAGTCGGTCCGCCGCCTGCTCGACCGCGCTCTGACCCGTGACCCACAGCACCGCCTCGCCACCGCGGCCCTCGCTCAACTCAACCTGGAGGAACAACGTCCATTGCGCCCCGAGGCCGAACTCCCCCTGCTGATCGAAATCGAGAATGTCCCCCCTCCGGATAGCGCTCCCCTCGCCGCACCGGAATGGACGGCCCTCCTCCACGATGCGGAACAGGCTCTCGATCAGGGTCACCATGAGGAGGCGGTCTTGCGGGCGGAAGAGGCGCTTCTTCTCCATCCCGAGTCCTTCCCTGCCCTGTTCGTTCTGGCCTTTGCCCATCAGCGCCTCGGCAATCGCGAGGCCTCCGCGGCAGCCTACCGCGCCGCCATGGATGTGCAACCCGCCGCCTGGCAGCCCGCCTTCAACCTCGCCCTGCTCCATTGGGAAGAAGGGAGCATCGAGGACTGCATCGCGCTCTGCGAACGCGCCGTCGCGCTCGAACCCCGCTCTGTCGACCCCCTGTGGCGTCTTGCTCTCGCCCATGAGCGCGCTCAGCGCCCCGCCGCCGCCGAATCCTGGCTGCTTCGTGTCGTCTCCCTGGATCCTTCCCGCGCGGAAGCATGGCTCCGCCTGGGCCTCATCCGCCTCCGCCGCGGTCTTCTGCGCGCCGCCATCGAGTGCTTCGAACGCTGCCTCGCCGCTCGGGACACGATGGAAACCGCCGCTTACCACCTCGGCCTCTGTCACCTCCGCCTCGGCGAACTCGATCCCGCCCAGCGCGCGCTCGAAGCCGCCCGCGCGGTCCAGCCCGCGAACGCCCAGGTCACCCTTGCCCTCGCCCTCGTCCGTCTGGCCCAGAACGATCCTGAACGCGCCCAGGCGCTCACCGATGACCTCCGCCAGTCCGGAACCGTGCCCCCCGCTCTCGCCCACCGCCTCGCTCTGGCCTGGCAGTCGGCCGGACGCTCCGACGCCGCCCTGAAGGAATACCGCCACGCCGTCGCCGCCGACCCGGCGCTCGCGCCTGGCTATTTCGCGCTACAATCCGACAGTTGAGACCGAAATCGCCCCGCAAGAAGCCCGCCGCCGACGCAGCGCCCGCGTCGCCGCCCCGTCTGAAAACCCTCGACCGGATGCTCTCCAAGGCCGGCATTGCCTCCCGCACCGAAACCCGCGAATGGATCGCCCGCGGACGCCTGAAGGTCAATGGCAAAACCGTCCGCGACCCCGAAACCTGGGTCAATCCCGAACGCGACAAGATCCTCTTCGACGGAAAGCCGCTCCGGCCCCCAAAGAAGATGCACTTAGTCCTCTACAAACCCAAGGGCTATATCACCAGCTACAAGGACCCCGACGGCCGCCCCACCGTCTACGACCTCCTCGGCGACTTCCCCCACTACGTCGTCCCCGTCGGCCGCCTCGATCAGGACACCTCCGGTCTCCTCCTCATGACCAACGACACCGAATTCGCCGAACACATCACCAATCCCGCCCACCACGTCCCCAAAACCTACCTCGTCAAGGCCTCCGCCCTCCTCACCGAAGAGCAACTCGACCAACTCCGCCACGGCCTCGAACTCAAGGACGGCCCCACCCGCCCCGCCACCGTCAAGTTCCTCCGCCACTCCGCCCGCGCGACCTTCTTCGAGATCACCATCCGCGAAGGCCGCAACCGCCAGGTCCGCCGGATGGTGGAAGCCCTCGGCGCACAAGTCCTTAAACTCGTTCGTATCGCCATCGGCCCGCTCCGCATCGGCGCGCTCAACATCGGCCGCTATCGCGCCCTGACCCCCGACGAGATCCGCCTGCTCCGCCGCGCCGGCGCCCCGCCTCCGGCCGCCGCCTAGTCAGGCCTGCCTCACCAGCCTCGCCACCTCCACCGCATCCAGCGTCCGCGCCCGCTCCGTGATCGCACCCGCATACTGCCCCTGCAACTGCTGCCCCCGCGAGAACATCCCCGCAAACGCCCGCTTCAGCACGTCCATGCTCATCGTCCGCCCTGATCCGTAATATTCCGCCGCCACCATTCCGAGCGCGTACGTCGTCGCAAACGAAAACGCCATCCCCGTCGCCGCCGAACCCACGCCCCGCAGCAATCCCTTCGCTTTCTTGCCCCCGAATCCCCCCACCAGTTGACCTAACAGTCCGCCCACCAGTTTCCTCCCCATCTGCTCCACATACTGCCCCGTGAATCCCACGCCCAGCGTCGCCGCGAAGTCTTTGATATGTCCCCGGTCCAGTTCGTACCCGTGCGCCTTGCCGATCCGGTACACCATCTTCGTCTGTAGCGGCAGAATCGCCATCGACGCCAGCGATTGCGGCAGCAGTTCCAGCGCGCCATTCAGGATGGAATAATTCAGCACCATCCCGTCGATCTCTTTGCGGTCCACCACCGGACCCGCCCCCTCACCCGCCAGGGGCGCCTCCGCCACCTGGTCGGCGGTCTGTGCGAACCTCTCAGCCTCCCGCGCTTCCAGTCCCAGGTTCGCCCTCAACTGCTCCAGAAACCGCTGTTCGCCTTCGCCCCGCGCCCCGTCCGCGTCGCAGACGCACACCGCCATCTCGTACGCCAGTTGCCGCGTCCCCCCCTCACGCAGAGCGGCGGACGCGGTTTCCACCGTCGTCCGCCGCAAAAGCACTTCCTGATAGAGGCCCGCCAGATCCAGGCCGCTCTCCGGAGCCAGACCCTCGGCAATGCGCCGGACCTGTTCGCGCTCCGTTTCGCTCTTCGCGCCATCGGCGAAGGCCGCCATCAGGCAGATCGCCAGGATCGCTCTCTGTTCATCGCGGGTGGGTTGCATACCCTTTCAGGATGCACCACCGCCCGCTCCCGTTGTGCTACTTCCTCGCGAACCGCTTCCGCAGCCCAAAGGCCAGCAACCCCGCCCCCATCAGCGCATACGTCGAGGGCTCCGGAATCTCGTTCGGAGGAGGAGGCGGCGGAGGAATGTGCAGCTCGCCCATCAACTTCTCGATCTTGAAGTAATCATTCCCTGTGTATCCGGCCAATGTCGTCGCCCCGAACACCAGAGTGTTCACCGCACCTGTCGTCATGCTCACCGTCCGGGTCGCGCCATTGTTGCTCGTCAGATCGTGCGTCGGGCCGTTCAAACCGAGTATCCCCGCCAGATCCGAAAGCGTCATCCCCGCCAGATTCAGACCACCGTCGGCCATCCCCGCCCAGTACGTCACATCCGTGTCGTATGACCCATACGGATTCAGCCGTACGCCGCCCAGTTCCACCGTTTCGCTGAACTGGAACATCACGAAGTCAAACTGCCCGCTATTGTCGACCTGATGATGCGGGCTGCTGCAACCGGCGCCTTCGGACCCGTTGCACACGCCAATCCCCGTGCTCCAACGCCCCACCGCGCCCGGCGCCAGCGTCGTGCTGCCGTTGCCCGTCAGCCCCCAGCCAGTCACCGTCATCGTCACGCCATTGTTCGTGTACGTCCGGCTATTGCCGATCGACCCATTGCTGCTGGAACCAGTCAGATTGAACGTGAGCGGAGTCGCGGCCAGGGCCAACGGCAGTGCCGCAGTCGCGAAGAGAAGTTGAAGTGTCTTTTTCATGATGTCCGATCCTGTTTGCATTGCCTGCCGGGGTGCCCCGGTATTCGCAGGATCGGCTCTGGCCGCCAGTGTGTCGATGAGACGGAAGTTTTAGTTGGTCGCGTTCCGGTTCTGGTACTTCAAATCGCCAGGAGCAGGACGGCCTCGTCACTTCTTCGGGAATAAACCAGAAAATTCCTAACATCCACCCGGAAATGGGCCTACCGCGCAGCAAAATGTCGCGATTCTTGTCTCGATTCGCCCCAGGAAGCGACCCAATCGGCCCATGTCACTGGTACTCCCCGCCCAGCGCCGCC
>DNFG01000369.1:9818-10152 GCA_003487005.1 Bryobacterales bacterium | reverse complement strand
CCCTGGGCCGAATTGCCCTCCTTCCCAGCTCACCTCCGCCATCCCCCCCACCCCGCCCCCCCGGATTGGCTCCCTCAGGCCATCGCGGCGAGCGAGTTCGGCGCTCCGCTCGCCGCCTCCCCCCCCGCCCCGAACGCGCCAGTCACCCGGGCGCAGGCCGCGATGGCCGTCGCCGCCATGCTCGAAAACCGCTAAACCGGGCGCCGGCGGAGGAGGGTTCACTTTTTACTTGACGACGTACCGACTGGTCGGTATAGTAGACGTACTGTCAGGTACTGATCCATGCCCGCGCCCGCCATCGCCACCTCCGCCCGCCGCAGACTCCTCCACGCCG
>DNFG01000369.1:0-9521 GCA_003487005.1 Bryobacterales bacterium | reverse complement strand
CCCCCCCCCCCCCCGCCGCAGACTCCTCCACGCCGCTCTCTCCCTCTTCCGCGAAAAGGGCTACAACGACACCACCGTTGACGACCTCTGCCGCGCCGCCAAAGTCACCAAAGGCGGCTTCTTTCACCATTTCGAGAGTAAACAGGCGCTCACGCTGGCAGCCATCGAACACTGGAACGAGGTGACCGGCGCCCTCTTCCTCGCTGCGCCCTACCAGCCGGTCAGCGACCCCCGCGAGCGCCTGCTCGCCTATATCGACTTCCGCCGCGAACTGATTCAAGGCCCGGCGCGCGAGTTCACCTGCCTCCTCGGCACCCTGGTCCAGGAGACCTTTCAGACCCACCCGGAACTGCGCGAAGCCTGCCGCGCCGGCATAGAGAACCATGCCTTGACCCTCGCCGCCACGATCGAGCAGGCGCGCGCCCGGCACGCGCCCAACGCCGCCTGGACCGCCGAATCACTGGCTCTGCACCTCCAATGCGTCCTGCAGGGCGCTTTTGTTCTGGCCAAGGCCTCGAACGACGCCTCGGCCGCCCTCGATTCCATCCAGCACCTCCGGCGCTACATCGAGTTTCTGCTGCCGGTGCAACCCCCGAAGGAGTAACCATGCCAATAGAACCTTACATTTTCTTCAACGGCCGCTGCGACGAAGCAATCGCCTTCTACGAGCAGGCTGCCGGAGCACAGGTCGAGATGCTGTTGCGGTATCAGGAACAGCCAGAGAATTGCCCGGAAGGCCCGATGCCGCCTGACTGGAAGGGCAAAGTCATGCATGCCAGCCTGAACATCCACGGCGCGCGCGTGATGATGTCGGACGGAAACACCGCGGAAGCCCCGGCGTTTCGCGGTTTTGCCCTCGCGCTCACGGTGGCGGACGAAGCCACGGCGGGGAGCGTCTTCACGGCTCTCGCCGAAGGCGGCCACATCCTCATGCCATTGGGCAAGACGTTCTGGTCCCCCTGCTTCGGCATGGTCACGGACCGGTTCGGCATCCTCTGGCAGGTCACCATCCCCGGCGAGGGTCACCCGGAATGAAACTCGGGCCCAGAATCCACCCCCACCTCTGGTTCGACCGCGAGGCGCGGGAAGCCGCCGAGTTCTACTGCTCGCTTTTCCCCAATTCCCGGATCGTCCGCACTCTGAAACTCCCGGACACCCCCTCCGGCGAGGTGGAGATCGTCGACTTTGAACTCTCCGGACAGCCGTTTCAGGCGATGAGCGCCGGGCCGATGTTCAAGCTCAACGAAGCCATCTCGCTCGTGGTCGGATGCGAGACCCAGGACGAGATCGATTACTACTGGAACGCCCTTTCGGCCGTCCCCGAGGCCGAAGCCTGTGGCTGGCTGAAGGACCGGTTCGGCCTTTCCTGGCAGATCGTCCCCGCCGCGCTCGACGACATCATGCACAACTCGGACCCAGCCGCCCTCGGCCGGGTCACCCAGGCCATCCTGCAAATGAAAAAACTCGATCTGGCGGCCTTGCTCGCCGCAGAGGCGGGTCCGGCCTGACACCCCGGACGCAGACCCCGGACTCAGACCCCGGACTCAAACCCTGGACAAAGGAGAAGACAATGCGATTCATGATCCTGGTCAAAGCGACCCGCGACAGCGAAGCCGGAGTCATGCCCTCCGAGACCCTGTTCGCCGAAATGGGCCGGTTCAACGAGGAACTCGCCGAGGCGGGCGTTCTGCTCGCGGGCGAAGGTCTGCACCCGAGCGCCCGCGGCGCGCGGGTCCGGTTCTCGGGCGCCAACCGCCACACGCGGCCAGGGCCCTTCCCCGAGGTCGACCAACTCGTCGCCGGCTACTGGATCTGGAAGTGCGACTCACTCGAAGAGGCCATCCGCTGGGTCGAGCGCTGCCCGAATCCCATGAACGAGGACTCGGAGATCGAAATCCGCCAGATCTACGAAATCGAGGATTTCGGCGATCACATCACGCCCGAACTGCGCGAGCAGGAGGAGCGTCTGCGCGAACGCCTCGCTGGCCCGCCTCTCAGCGAAGCAGAAGCGTGAACCCCCGGACGCAAAACGCGTCTTCCCGCAGGCGGCCGGAGTAGATCAGATGCATCCGGCCGTCCGCTCCAATCCACTTCGAGGGAAGCCGGTAGCCGTGAGTTTCCTCAAGATCCCACTTGTGGGTGTGGAAGGCGACGCGCCACGGGCCCCAGGGTTCAGGAGCCTCGAACAGCCCCCATCCGCTGGCGTGGTTGTACCCGACAGCAAGCAGATAGCGGCGAATCCCGGGGTGCCAGACGGCATCCACGCGCTCGCAATGGCCCTCGTAGCGGAACACCGGAACGCGATCCGCGATGTCGGCCGACCAGCGCCCCTCGCCGGCCCAGAACTCCCACGCCCCCTCCTCCCGCAACCGCCCCTTCGGCGCGCGGGCGAGCACAATCCCATCATCCTGCGTGTATGCACTGGGGCCATCCTGTGAATAGGCGTACACAAAACCATCGCGCGCCCCTTCATTGTCCCGGCCGAAGTTCAGAAACGCCGGCGAGCCCATGCTCGTCGTGAAGCGGAACCCCCAGTGCCACGTCCGGCCCTCGTCTTCGGACCAGGCAAGCTGCGCATTCCCGGTGTTGCGAATCCAGGCGTACAGTACGCCATCCACCATCACCAGTCCGCTCGCCTTCGCCCCCGCGCGGCCATCCCCCGTCCGCTCGCCGGATTCCGAGCGGATGTTCACCCCGCGGAAATCTACGGGCCCCCCCTCCACGCGGGCCCACCCCTGGCTCAATTTCTTCTCCACGCGTGGATCGAACCCCCAGCCATCTCCATAACTCGTGTAGAGGTGGCCATCGGCCCCCCACGTCACCGGCCAGTTGTCGCTCCCGTCGGCCTCGCGCCGGATCGTCGCCGGCGGGTCGAAACGGACTCCGCGAATCACCTCGCTCCGCGCGTAAGGGGGATCGGCAAGCGCCCCCATCAGCGGCGCGAAAATGTGTTCGTACACCGCCCCCCAGAAACGCCCATCCGTCAGGTTGGGCTCGAGATTCGCCCCGTTTCGCACCACCACCAGTTGCAGCGAAGGGATCGCCAGAAGCACCTGATGACCGGCGCCCGCGCCCGCGAATGCGTCCGGAGGCAGAGCAGGCCATGCGCCGCGCGCATTGCTGTACCACCCCAACCCCGAGGCCGGCGCATGAGCATCCGGGCTGATCGGCAGACCCTGGTCGCGCACCGCCATCCCGCCCCGCTCCATCATCCAGGCTCCCACTTTGGCCGCGGCCCGCGCCGTGAACGCCCCACCGCCCCAGTTGCCGTAGAGCGACAGCCCATCCACCTCGTACGCGCGCCCATAGCCAATCGACCATTCCGCTTCCGGGATGCCCAGCGGGTCAAACACCCGCGCCTTCAGCAGCGAGCGGATGTCCGTCTGCGGCGCCCCTCGCAGGCTCGCCGTCACCGCGTACGCCAGCGCGGCCATGCCGGGATTGCTGTACGCCCACCGTGAACCCGGTTCAAACAGGACAGGCGCATCGTACAGGGAGGGCGTGAACGGGTCCGGCTCGCGCCGCCAGAACCGCCCCTTCCAGCCCGGAATCTCCATGTGCGGGATGTTGTCCTGCTCCGCGTCCTCGATCCCCGACGTGTGCGTGGCCAG
Source organism: Bryobacterales bacterium (assembly GCA_003487005.1). Lineage (GTDB taxonomy): Bacteria > Acidobacteriota > Terriglobia > Bryobacterales > Bryobacteraceae > PNKE01. The sequence continues at coordinate 5,910 of DNFG01000369.1, read as the reverse complement.
ATGCCGGATCAGAATCCGGGACTTCACCGGATCGCCTCGCCACGCCGGAATGGACTTCGCGGCCGGGTCTGTCGCCTCCATCCGCCCATCCTGAATCGCGAGCATGAGCGAAACACCCCCCACCAGAGCCTTCGCCAGTGAGGCGCTGTAATGGCGCTTGTCCGGGCCGTGATCGGCGCTGTACCACTCGAAAACCGTCTTCCCGGCCCGCTGCACCAGGAGCGCCTTCGTCCCCCTCGCTTCAAGCTGCTCCCGCCACCGGTCTAACTTCCGGGCATCAAAACCCTGCTGCGCGGACGAGGCGCAGGCGAGAATCAACAGACCAACAAGGACTCGCATGTGGGCATCATATCGCCGAACGCCACCCGCGATCCCCTGGCCCGCTCCCCGCCGGCGCCGTCCGGGGATTGCCCTCGGGAATTTACTTTCATCAGAAATTGTCTGGGCGGCGAAAGAAATGAAACACAATCCTGCTAAATTGGCGGGAAGTGAGTCTCTCAAAGAGGAAATATATCTAAAGATAGCCTATTCGTCCGCCATGTCTTCTGATATGCTCCTCCCACCTGGGCTCTTTGTAACTAATTTGTCATGATTGCCCGGCCCCGGATTCACCGGCGGTCGAGGCGCACCCGATTCGATCTTTTGCTGGAGGTTTGCTATGTCCTTCCCCTTGCGGGCAGTGCGGCTGGTGTCGTCTGTCCTCCTTTTTGCGGCCATCTCCTTTGGCCAGTCCTTCACTGGGCGATTGATTGGAACCGTCACCGATCCCAGCGGCAGCGTCGTCGCCGGCGCGGAAGTCCGCGTGAATAATCCCGCCACCGGATGGTCGGCTTCGAGCACCACGAACGAAGACGGCAACTTCGCCTTCAATGAACTCGTCCGCGGCGAATATCAGGTCGAAGTCTCTTCCACCGGCTTTAAGCATTTCCTCCGCCGCGGCATTCAGCTTTCCGTCGGCCAGCAGGCTCGCGTGGACGTCCGCCTCGAAGTCGGCAGCGTCTCCGAATCGGTGGAAGTCACCGCTGATGCCTCCCTTCTCGAAACAGTGGACTCGGTCCTCGGCAAGGTCGTTGACAACAAGCGCATCGTCGAACTCCCTCTCAATACCCGCAACGTCTACTCCCTGCTCTATCTCACGCCCGGCGTCACCGGCAGCGTCAGCACCACCTACGGCACCGGCTTCGGCATCAACGGCGCCCGCAACTCCATGCTCGACATCCTCGTGGATGGCGTCAGCACCGCCCACCCCACCGTCAACGGCTTCTCGGGCAACTCCACCTTCCCGCCCGTCGAAGCCATCGCCGAATTCAAGGTGATGGGCTCGAACTACTCCGCCGAATTCGGCCGCAGCAATGGCGGCATGGTCAACGTGGTCTACAAATCCGGCACCAACGGCCTTCATGGCAGCCTTTTCGAGTTCCTCCGGAACTCGAAACTCGACGCCAACGATTTCTTCAGCAACCGCGCCGGCATCCCCCTCGGCAGCTTCAAACGCAACCAGTTCGGCGCCATGGTCAATGGCCCCATCATCAAGAACAAGACCTTCTTCCTCGGCAGCTACGAAGGCCTCCGCGAGCGCACCCTCGCCAATACCATCTTCACCGTGCCCACCGACCTGCAGCGCCAGGGTGACTTCAGTGACACCCGCGTCGCCAACGGCTCCCTCATCCGCATCTTTGATCCCTTCTCGACCCGCGCCCAGGGCTCCGGCTTCGTTCGCGATCAGTTCCCCGGCAACGTCATTCCGCAGTCCATGATCGACCCCGTCGCCCGCAATGTCGTCAAGTACTATCCCCAGGCCAACTCAGTCACCAACGCCGTCACCAACGTCAACAACTACATCAACACCGGCGCCCGGAGCTTCGATCAGGATCAGATCGACGGTCGCATCGACCACAACCTCAACGACAACCAGCGCATCTTCGGCCGCTTCTCCTGGCGCGATAACGTCAACGCTCCCCCCGCCTTCTTCCCCAGCGATCTCACCATCGCCGAAGGCCGCGTCATCGAAGGCGTCACCCAACCCTCCGCTTCCATCGACTACTCCAATACCCTCTCCCCCACCACCGTCTGGACCACCCGCTTCGGCGTCTCCCGCTCCATCTTCGACTACAACAACCAGGGCCTCGGCTTCGTCCCTTCCAGCCTCGGCCTCCCCTCCGCCATCGATAGCGTCGTCGACCGTCAGATGTTCCCCCGCTTCGGCGCCTCAGGCTTCGTCAACATCGGCGGCAGCGACCACCGCTTCAGCACCTTCAATACCTTCACCCTCCTCTCCAACCTCTCCATGGTCAAGGGCAATCACAACCTCAAATTCGGTTGGGAAGGCCGCCTGATCCGCGTCAACGTATGGGAAGCCCGCTCCGCCGGCACCTTCAATTTCGCCGCCGGATTCACCCAGGGGCCCAACCCCAACCAGGCCAGTTCCACCGCCGGCAACGGCATGGCCTCCCTCCTGCTCGGCACCGGCACCACCGGCAATGTGCTCATCCGCAACTGGAAGAACGTCGCCGCCCAGAGCCCCTACCACGGCTTCTACATCCAGGACGACTGGCGCATCACCTCCAAACTCACCCTCAACCTCGGTCTCCGCTACGAACTCGACCTCCCCCGCACCGAACGCTACAACCGCTTCAACTGGTTCGACGAACAGGCCGCTTCCCCGCTCGCCGGCGTCGTCCCCGGCTTCCCCAACCTGCGCGGCGGCGTCCGCTTCGTCGGCGTCGATGGCAACCCCCGCACCCAGTTCAACAAGGACCTCAATAACTGGGCCCCCCGCATCGGCTTCGCTTACCAGCTCGACCCCAAGACCGTCCTCCGCGGCGCCTTCGGCCTCTTCTACGGCCCCTCCCGTCAGGCCGCTCAGGGCACCGTCGGCCCCTTCGGCTTCCGCGTCGAATACCCTTGGATCACCACCACCGACGGCATCACCCCCTTTAACCGCCTCTCCGACCCCTACCCCGAAGGCTTCCGCGGCGTCCCCGGCGCCGCCGACGGCCTCCTGACCCAGGCCGGCGCCAACCTCCAGGCCTTCTGGCCCGATTCCCCTTCGCCCATGAACCGGATGTGGAACTTCACCATCCAGCGCGAACTCCCCGCCGGCGTCCTCCTCGAATCCGCCTACGTCGGCAACCGTGGACTCCACCTCCACAGCAGCGGCGAAGGCGGCCTCGAATTCAACCAGCTCGACCCCCAATACATGGCATTGGGTTCCGCCCTCAACCAGCAGGTCGACAACCCCTTCTTCGGCGTCGTCGACAACGGCGTCCACCTCTCGCCCACCATCGCCCGGGGCCACCTGCTCCGCCCCTACCCGCAGTTCACCAGCCTCCAGCCTCTCTACCACCCCACTTCCAACTCCATCTACCACGCCTGGCAGAACACCTTCAAACGCCGCTTCGCCCAAGGGCTCATGTTCGAAGGCAACTACACCTGGGCCAAGCTCATCGACACCGGCGAGAGCCACCAGAACTCCTACGACATCGAGGCCAGCCGCGCTCTCGCCGGCCACGACATCGCCCACCGCTTCGTCCTCAGCGCCATCCACGATGTCCCCATCGGCCGCGGACGCGCTCTCGATACCGGCGGCAACCGCTTCGCCCACTGGGTCCTCGGCGGCTGGCAGATCAATTCGATCCTTACCTACCAGTCCGGCACCCCCATCGCCCTCTCCGCCAGCAATACCTCCGGCCTCTTCGCCGCGCGCACCCAGCCCAACAGCAACGGCCAGAGCGGCCGCAAAACCGGCCGCGTCCAGGACCGCCTCAACGCCTACCTCGACACCTCCGTCTACAGCCAGCCTGCCGCCTTCACCTTCGGCAACCTCGCCCGCTTCCTCCCCGATGTCCGCAACGACATGGTCCGCAACTGGGACCTCTCCCTCTTCAAACAGTTCCAGGTCACCGAAGGCTCCCTCGTCCAGTTCCGCGCCGAGTTCTTCAACGCCTTCAACACTCCTCGCTTCGGCGGCCCGAATACCACTGTCACCGCCGCCGCCTTCGGCGTCATCAACAGTCAGGCCAACACGCCTCGCCAGATCCAGTTCGCCTTGAAGTTCCTGTTCTGATCCGCTCCGGCCAGGGCCGCCCGCCACTCCCGGCGCGCGGCCCTTCCCCATTCTCATCAGGTATCGTGAAATCCATGCAGTTCACCACTCTTCTCTGCGCCCTGCTCCTCTGCGCCTTCGCCGCGCCCGCCGAGACCCTTCGCGTCATGAGCTTCAATGTCCGCTACCCCGCCTCCGGCGACGGCCCCAACCGCTGGGAAGTCCGCCAGGACACCCTCGTCCGCACCATCCGCCTCAAGAACCCCGACCTGCTCGGCACCCAGGAACTCTTCTACATTCAAGGCGACTACATCGCCCAAAACCTCCCCGAGTACGAATGGTTCGGCAACAGCCGCCGCGGCAACCGGGAAGACGAACACATGGGCGTCTTCTACAAACGCTCCAAACTCCGCGTCATCGAATCCGGCAACTTCTGGCTCTCTGAAACCCCCGAAGTCGCCGGTTCCCAGGCCTGGGGCGCCACCCTGCCGCGCATGGTCACCTGGGCCCTGTTTGAAATCCGCGCCTCCGGCCAGCGCTTCTACTTCTACAACACCCACTTCCACCACACCGCCCAAGGCAATGAAGCCCGCGTCAATTCCGCCAGATTGATTGCAGAGCGCGCCGGCAAACTCCCCGCCGGAGTCCCCTTCATCATGACCGGCGACTTCAACGCCGCCGCCCCCGCCACCGATCCCTACAAGATCCTCACCGCCAACCTCAAGGACGCCTGGACCACCGCCACCCGCACCATCGGCCCCGCCGGCACCTCCAGCGGCTTCTCCGGCCGCGTCTCCGACCGCCGCATCGACTGGATCCTCTACCGCGGCCCCTTCACCGTTCTCGAAGCCGAAACCGTCACCTACAACGAAGACGGCCGCTACCCCTCGGACCACTACCCCGTCCTCGCCGTCTTCGAATTGCAGCCGCGCTGAGCCGCCCCCTACTTCCACATCTGGATCGAAGTAAACGCCCCCGAATCCAGAAACCGCAGCGCAATCGCGCTCGCCGCGCCCCCTTCCGTCCGGATCTCCAACCCGCCCCACTCACCCTGGCTGCGGGGAAGCAGTTCAGTCAGCGCCACCGCCCGGTGCCCTTGCGCGGGCAGGTTCACCGTCGCCGTCTCGATCACCGCCCCGGCCGCGTTTCGCGCCGTCAGCGTCACCCGCGCCTCCTCCGTCACATGCGCATTCGCCAGCGCAATCGCCGTCAGCACCCCGTCGCGATTGTCGAAAGGCGCCACCAGCGGCCCTCCCGGGGTCATCAGTGCCACCGCCGCCGCCTGCCCCGGCATCCCCTCCATCGCGCGCCGGAACTGCACCATCCCGCCAAGCCGCCGGTCCGACTCCACCCGCACCATCCCCGACGCCGGCATCGCCCCTTCGTCCGGCAGCGTGATCTCCATCGTCTTCCCGCTCCCGATCTCCACCTCCTGACCGCTCCATCCCGCCGGCCACGCCGCCGTGGAACCATCGCCTGCCCCCGCCCGCGCCGTCAGCCGCACGCGCGCCGGTTCCGCCTCCAGATTCGACAAGCTGATCGTGCTCGAAAAACCCCCGCCCGCCGCGATGTGCGGAAACACATACACCCGCGCCCCGCCTCCCTGACCCTCGTACAACCCCTGCGCCTCCACGCTCGACATCACCCCCTCGCCCGAAAACCGCAGCGGCACCGCCGCCAGCGCCCCGCCGCTCACACTCAATTCCAGCACCCCCCGCCGCCCCTTCAATTCCGGCACCCACTCGCTCAGCACGAACGCCCGGTGGCCCAGCGCCGGCACCGATGGCAGCGCTGCGTCATGGAACGGCGCCCCCGCTTCATTCAGCGCCAGCACCCGCACACTCCGCCGCCTTCATCCCCACCTT
>DNFG01000368.1 GCA_003487005.1 Bryobacterales bacterium | reverse complement strand
GTCCGTGCGCGGCGATTTCCGGCCATTCATCGGCGTGAAGTAGCAAATATCGCCGGTTTGAGCGTCCTGGGCGGCCAAAAGCTGGTTAAAAATCGTCATTTCCAACTCGTCGGCGTAGCGGGCTTCGCCGGTGAGACGGAGCAGGTGCCAGTTCAACTGCATCCAGGTGACGGTGGCGCAGCCTTCGCCGGTGTCGTGAACGGGGTCGGCGGGAAAGAAGTGATCTTCCTGAAAATGCTCGTGATTGCTGGTAGTCCCAGTCAGGAAACGGCGGTTTTTGGCGATATCGAGCGCGGCGCGCCGCGGCGCTTCGAGATACTCCGGCGTGCCCGTGACGCGATACAACTCGAGCAGGCCCACCAGATCGGACATCATCTCGTACGCTTTCCCGTTCGCGGTCCGGTGGACCTGGCCGTGGGACAGCAGCGCCGAAAGCACCTTCGGCCCGCCGGGTTGTTCCCAACTCTTCACCATGGCGAGCGCGGCGTCCAGGTGGCGGTAGTCGCCGGTGTGGCGATACAACTGGCACAGCGGTTCGATCACGCTCGAAGCGGCCATCCCCACGTGCGTGGAACTCTTCAGGACATCGCGGCCGCCAGTCACGAACTCGCGGTGCAGCAGCAGGCCAATCTTCGAAGCCGCTTGCAGCGCGCGTTCGTCGCCCGAGATGTCGTAATACGCCAGCAGGCCGATCAGATTGTACTTGTGGACCCAGACGTCCCAACTGGTCCAGCGGTCGTCGTCGTTGTAGGTGCCGAGGTAGCCGTCCTCCTTCTGGGTTTCGATCAGGGCGAGAGCCATCCGGGTCATCTGGGCGCGGAGCGCCTCGTTCTTGGTCAGACGCCAGGTGTTGGCGGCGGCATGGAGGTATTTGCCGATGTGCTCGCCGATCCAGGGGTGCTTGCCGGGACGGGTCTGGAAGCCTTCGAGCAGCGTCTGCTCCTCGATCTGAAGCAGGCGGCGCTCCAGATTGACGCGCATCCGCTCACCGAGAAAGCCGCCGATCTGCTGGTCCTCGAAGCGCGCCGGTTCGAAACGGTCTCGGACCAAGTCGATCGTCTTCGGCTTCTGGGCCGCGAGAGGCAGACAGAGAACAGCAGCAAGGACGAAAAGGCGCATCGGAAAGGCTCCGGGGTGATCGTACCGTCCGAGGGGGCGGCGGCGCAACGGCTTGCCGTGTATAATAACAATCGAATATACTAAAGTAGTCATGCAGGAACTCCGCCAGTTCAAGGCCGACATCTTTCAGGCGCTCGCTCACCCGACGCGGATTGCCGTCGTCGAACTGCTTCGGGACGGGGAGATGTCCGCCGGACAGTTGATTGAGCGGCTGGGCGTGGAGCAGGCGAATGGCTCGCAGCATCTGGCGGTCCTCCGGGCGAAGCAGGTCGTGGTGAACCGGCGGGAAGGCAACCAGGTGTTTTATTCTCTGCGCGACCCGGTGCTGGTGGAGGTGTTGGACATCCTCAAGCGCTACTTCCTGGAACAGTTGAAAGGGACGAGGACAATGATCGAGGAGATGGAAGCGGAAGGCGAATCGCCGGCGGTAGCGAAGGCCCGGCGATGAACGTGTTGCCGGGTGAACCACCGCTCAAGCAGTGGCGGCCCAAGCTGTTCGAATGTCTGAAGGGCTACCGGCGCGAGGATCTGTCGCGCGATCTGATTGCGGGTTTGACCGTCGGCCTGGTAGCGTTGCCGCTGGCCATGGCGTTTGGGATTGCCAGCGGGGTGACGCCCCAGGCGGGCATCTACACGGCCATCGTGGGCGGTTTGATCGTCTCGCTCTTCGGCGGGTCAAAGATCCAGATTTCTGGGCCGACGGGAGCATTTGTCGTCATCGTGGCCGGCATCATTGCGCAGCACGGGTTATCCGGTCTGTTGGTGGTGACGATGATGGCGGGGTTGATCATGCTGGTGCTGGGCCTGAGCGGTCTGGGGGCGGCGGTCCGCTATATTCCTCGCCCCGTGGTGATCGGCTTCACGAACGGGATCGCCCTGTTGATCGCCTCCACCCAGATCAAGGATTTCCTCGGCGTGAACCTGCCCGGTGATCCGACCGAATTCTTCGCCCGGTTGCAGGGGCTGGCCCGGAATATCGGCGCGTCCGACCCGGTGACGGTCGCGCTGGCCAGCGGGTCGCTGGCGATGATTCTGCTCGTCCCCCGGTGGGCGCCGAGGATCCCGGGTTCGATCGTGGCGCTGGTGGCGGGCACCCTGGCGGTGGTCTTGTTTGAACTCCAGGTCGAGACGATTGGCTCCAAATTCGGCGGAATCCCGCGCGGACTGCCGGTTTTCGACATCCCCGAGTTCCGTCCCGACCTGATTCTGCCGCTGCTGCCGGCGGCGCTGACGGTGGCGCTGCTGGCCTCCGTCGAAAGCCTGCTCTCAGCCGTCGTGGGCGACACCATGATCGGCGACCGGCACAATTCCAATGTCGAACTGGCGGCCCAAGGCCTGGCGAACATCGCCGCTCCGATCGTGGGCGGCATCCCGGTGACCGGGGCGATCGCCCGGACGGCGACCAACTTCCGCTCGGGCGCCCGGACGCCGGTTTCGGGCATCGTCCATGCCCTGACCCTGCTGGTGGTGATCCTCGCGGCGGCTCCCCTCGCCCGGTTCATTCCCCTGGCGACCCTGGCGGCGGTGCTGTTCGTGGTCGCCTATAACATGGGCGAATGGCGCGAAACGGCCGCGATCTGGCGGCTGGATCTGGCGGACAAATCGGTCTGGCTGATCACGTTCGTTCTGACGGTGGTGGCCGATCTGACCGTCGCCGTCGAGGTCGGGATGGCGCTGGCGGCTCTCCTCTATATCTACCGGATCTCGCAGACCACGACCGTTTCGGCGGTGACGGTCGAGTATATCGAGGACGGCCGCCCGCACATCCTCCAGGACAAGGATGTGCCCCCCTACGTGACGATTTTGCGGATTCACGGGCCGTTTCTGTTCGGCACGACCGACCTGCTGGCGGACGAGACCGCTGATTTGTCCCGCTATGCCCCGATTGTGGTCTTGCGGCTTCGCAACATGACTGCGATCGACGCCACCGGCCTCCACGCGCTCGAACAACTGAACGACCGGCTCCGCAAATCCGGCCGGACGCTGCTGCTGTGCGGCGCGCTCTCCCAGCCTGCGCAGTTCCTCAAACAGGCCGAATTCGTCGAACACATCGGCGAGGCGAACATCCTGCCCCACGTGCAGGCCGCGCTGGCCCGCGCGCGGGAGATCTACGAGAACTTCTCGGGCGTGGGCGAGGAATTCGCCCGCGATCTCAGCAGAACCCGGCTCTAGTGCGGCATAGTGGAGGCTGATGGCCCCAAAAACCTCATTTTTGCGCACCGAAGGGCTCGCCAAACGCTATGCCTCCGGAACCGGAATCCTTGAAGTGTTCTCGGGGCTCGACCTCGAAGTGGCGCGTGGAGAGCGGCTGGCCCTGGTGGGGCCGAGCGGGGCGGGGAAGTCCAGCTTGTTGCATCTATTGGGGTTACTGGACGCGCCCTCGGCCGGGCGGATCTGGCTGGACGGCCGTGAGTTGACCGGGCAGAGCGAGGCGGAGCAGGCACGGGTCCGGAACTACGAGATCGGCTTTGTCTGGCAGAGCAATACATTGCTGCCCGAGTTCACGGCGGAGGAAAACGCCGCGATGCCGCTCCTGATCCGGGGCGAAGCCGCTCCGGCGGCGATCCGGACCGCGCGCGAACGGCTGGCCGAAGTGGGTTTGGCGGACCGCGCCCATCACCGGGCAGGCGAACTTTCGGGCGGCGAACAGCAGCGGGTGGTGCTCGCGCGGGCGCTCACCGGACGGCCCAGATTGTTGCTGGCCGACGAACCGACGGGCAACCTCGATGAAGACACGGGCGGGCGGATCATGGAACTGATCGAAGCGCTGCACCGGGCGCACGAGCTCACTTCCGTGTATGTCACACATAACATGACATTTGCGAGGAGAGCCGGGCGGGTCCTGGAGTTGAAGCACGGCATGTTGCAGCCGGTGTGAATCCGGAAGTCCCGGTACAAATCGCCGCCGAATTCCTTGGATTACGTCAAACCTTCGTTCCTCGGACGCACTCGCGGCATCCTACAATAAGGTAGGACGCGCATTCCTGATGGATGCGCGAAGGATTCACCTCCGGCCCCGGTCCGGCCGGTTTCAGGGTTTCCGCGCCCGGTCGGCGCAACGAACCCTGCGAGAGGCGCAAACCGAATGTTCGAACGCTACACCGAAAAGGCCCGCAGGGTCATCTTCTTCGCGCGGTACGAGGCCAGCCAGTTTGGCAGCCCGTACATTGAGACGGAGCACCTGCTGTTGGGTCTGCTGAGGGAAGACAAGGCTCTGGCTAACCGGTTTCTCCGCAGCCAGGCCAACATCGAATCGATTCGCAAGCAGATCGAGGCGCAGACGACGATCCGGGAGAAGGTTTCCACGAGCGTGGATCTGCCCTTGAGTCACGAATGCAAGCGGGTTCTCGCCTTTGCGGCCGAAGAAGCCGAACGGTTGAGCCACAAGCACATCGGGACCGAGCACCTCCTGCTTGGCGTGCTCCGGGAGGAGAAATGCTTCGCGGCCGAGATTCTGCATGACCGCGGTCTGCGCCTGACGACGGTGCGCGAGGAGATCGCACGCTCCACCTCCGAGCGGACCACCACGTCGAAGCCGAAGGAGTCGTCGCTGCTGGGCGAATTCAGCCGCGATTTGACCCAGTCGGCCGCGGATGGATCGCTGGATCCCCTCATCGGCCGCGATTACGAACTGGAGCGTCTCGTCCAGATTCTGTGCCGGCGGACGAAGAACAATCCGGTGCTGATCGGCGAACCGGGCGTGGGCAAGACGGCCATCGTCGAAGGACTCGCCCAGAAGATCGCCGACGGCGACGTGCCCAGTTTTCTGGCCGACAAGCGGATTCTGGCCCTGGATCTGTCGCTGATCGTGGCCGGCACGAAGTACCGCGGGCAGTTTGAAGAGCGCCTGAAGACGATCATGAAGGAGTTGATGGACAATCAGAACGCCATCATCTTCATCGACGAGTTGCATACTCTGGTCGGCGCGGGTTCGGCGGAAGGGTCGCTGGACGCGGCCAATATCCTGAAGCCGGCGCTGTCGCGGGGCGAGATTCAGTGCATCGGGGCGACGACACCGGGCGAGTTCCGGAAGTCGATCGAAAAGGACCGGTCGCTCGAGCGGCGTTTCCAGGCCGTAAAGGTGCCCCCGCCGTCGGAAAGTGATGCCATCAAAGTCCTTTTTGGCATCAAGGAGCGCTACGAGAAGTTTCACGCGGTGGCATACACCGACGAGGCGATCGAGACGGCTGTCTATTCCTCGTCGCGGTTCATCCCCGACCGCTGCCTGCCGGACAAGGCGATCGACCTGATCGATGAAGCCGGCGCGCGGATCAAACTGAGGCAGACCACTCTGCCACCGGAGATTTCGGACGTTCAGAAGCGGATCAAGTTCGTGGTGCACCGGATGGAGACCGCGATCGCCAATCACGAGTTCGAAAAGGCGCGCTTTTATAGCGACGAAGAGCGCAAAGAGCGCGAAAATCTGCGTCAACTGCGCGACAAATACAACCTGGACGACTCTTCGACCGGCGTGGTGTCCAAGGAGGACATCGAAGAGGTGGTGGCGAGGTGGACGGGCGTCCCGATGACGGCGATCAAGGAAGAAGAGATCGCCAAGTTGATCCGGGTCGAGGAAGAACTGCACAAGCGCGTGGTGAGCCAGGAGAAGGCGATCAGCGCGCTGGCGCGGGCGATCCGCCGGTCGCGCGCCGGACTGAAGTCGCCGAAGCGGCCCGCGGGGTGCTTCCTGTTCCTGGGGCCGACGGGCGTGGGCAAGACCGAGGTGGCCCGGGCGCTGGCCGAATTCCTGTTCGGGTCCGAGAAGTCGTTGATCCGGTTCGACATGTCGGAGTTCATGGAGAAGCACTCGGTGTCGAAGCTGATCGGCTCGCCTCCGGGCTATGTCGGCTACGAAGAAGGCGGGCAGTTGACCGAACGGGTGAAACGGTCGCCGTACTCGATTATCCTGCTGGATGAGATCGAGAAGGCGCATCCGGACATCTACAACATTCTGCTGCAGGTGTTCGAGGACGGCCAGTTGACCGACGGACTCGGCAATCAGGTCGATTTCAAGAACACGATCATCATCATGACCTCGAATCTCGGGGCGCGTTTTCTGGACAAGAAGGGGCAGTTGGGCTTCAGCAGTTCGGCCCCCGGGACGCCGCGGAACGTCGAAGAGATGGTGAATGCCGAGGTGAAGCGGGCGTTCAATCCGGAGTTTTTGAACCGCCTCGACGAGGTGATTCTGTTCACTTCGCTGGTGGAAGAGGACCTGCTGAAGATCGTCGGGTTGCTGGTGGAGCAGATCAACCAGAATCTGGTGGCGAAGCAGATCCGGATCCGGCTGAACGAAGACGCGGCCAAGTACATTCTGGAGAAGACGTGCGGGGACCGGAGTTATGGAGCACGTCCGCTGCGCCGGGCGCTGCAGAAGTACATCGAGGACCCGCTGTCGGAGATGCTGATCCAGGGGAGCCTGGTCCGGCCGGCCGAGTACGAGATCTTCCTCGCCGAAGGCGGCATTCACTGCCGTCAGGTCAACGCGGAAGGCGAAGTGGCGGTAACGGCGGGCGGCGGTTCGGAACCGGAAAGCATGATGCTGTATCCGTTCGCCTGACCGTCGGACGAGCAAGTGAGCGGAACCCCTTCTCCCGCGAGGGAGGAGGGGTTTTTGCCATTCGGGCGGCTACTCGTCCTTCATTTCGTGGAAGGAGCGGCGGGCGATGATGACGGAGCCGAGCAGGAGAGCGATCTTAACCAGGTTGGCGGGGTCGGCATAGTCGATCTGGCGCCAGAAGGGTGGTTCAGGCGGCGGCGCCGGGGGCGGGTCCGGGATCGGGGGAGGCGGCGGAGCGTCGTAATAGCCACGGGGCGGCGGGTCATAGTTGCTGCCGGACTGCGCCCACACCACGGGCAGGGCACACAGAACCAGCGCCAGCATCAGCAGAAGCCGTTGAGCGGAAAGCACCAAGAGACCATCGTAGCGTAACCCCTGTCCGGGTTTGGTGATTCCGGTTACAGTTCGAAGGTCCGGATCAGGTAGACGAGAAGGATGCTGGAGAGCAGGCCGAGGGTGACTTTGCCGAGGTCGGAGAGGACCAGGGGGAGGAGTTCGCGGCCGGGGCGGATGCCATTCCGCCAGGTGAGGGCGATCTCGCGCCCGGCAAGGAGGCCGACAAAGACCCAGGTCGTACTCATTGGCAAATGACTCAATTCCTTGAAGAAAAAGAGGACTAAACCGTAAATAAAATCAATAATAGTGGCGGACCGGATGTCGGTGGTATTGGACTTGGTGAGGACGATTTTCTGGACACGTCCGCCGCGCTGCCAGAACAAAATGGCGAGCAGGCTGATCAGGAGCAGGATGGCGCCGGCGAGTTCATAGGTTTTCTGCTGGCGGGGGACGTAAACGAAGATATTGGCGAGGTCCTGAATCAGCCACTGGCTCCAGAGGAAGCCGGTGGAGACCCACTGGAGGGCGATCCACCTGCGGGGGTGGCTGGATGGCTGGTGCAGGAACCGGCGTTCGATCCTGGCGGCGAGCAATCCGTAGGCGAACAGGGCGGTGGTGAAGGCAAGTCCATAGCCCATCAAGGACTTGCGGACAATTGAGAGCATCACTTCGTTCGTCGAAAAGACGCTCAGGATGAGGAAAGTGGTGCTGACGGGCAGCCCGAAACGGGTCAGCAGAAGGAGCAGCAGGGGCGGCGCGACATGCCACCAGTGGAATCGTTCGGGGAGGGGGATGGCGGAGAGGCGGCCGTAAGCGGCATCGCCGCCGTTCCACAACCAGCCGGCGACGAGGACGCCGGAAAGGATGACGGCGGCGTAGATCCAGAGGACCCACCAGCGCGTCTGGTGATTGGAACTGAGGAAGGTGCCAAGAGTCTGAATGACGTCATTGGCAATAATTGAATAGGCTGCCAGGACAAAACCTGACAGCATAAAAACAGTACTCCAATCGGCGGCCATGCCGGTCATTTCGCAATTTACGGAGTCCCGTATTTTTCAGCTTCTCAAGTGGAAACAACCAGTGTCAAATGAATCGTGTTTCAATTGTGTCAACATTCGGTGGCGGCTGTGTTGCGGCCGGAATCGGGCCGGGCGGCGCAGGCGGTTCACACGGTTTGAAAAAAAGTTTTCCTTTTGTTTCTAAACACTTGCGGGGAAGGTTCAATGGGAGGGCGGCTTTGGCGTGGTTTGCTGACGGTGGGAGTGGTGGTGTGGCGAGGGACAAAAGCCACGGGCGGATAGACAGGATCAGGCTGGGTGGAGGGACCCGGGGGCCGGCGGCGCGCGGGGGCGTCGCCGGGTCTGGAAACGAAGGAACGGAAGAGGAGATGAAGGCAATGGTGGAGAGCAGACCGAAGGCGCCGGCACAGCCGGCCGAAGCGCGGTATCCGGTGACGGAACCGCAGGTGTTTCCGCGGCTGACGCG
>DNFG01000118.1:323-19100 GCA_003487005.1 Bryobacterales bacterium | reverse complement strand
AGCTGATTGCGAATGCGGCCTACCGGTACTTCAATGCGGATCGCCGGAAGGCGCGGTTTTTCGCATCGAACAACATGGCGTGCGAAGTATCCGGGGCTGATGGCGGGGGGGACGACCGTGAATGGGTTGGCGGAGAATTCGCAGGCGGAGGCGAGTCAGCTGATTGCGAATGCGGCCTACCGGTACTTCAATGCGGATCGCCGGAAGGCGCGGTTTTTCGCATCGAACAACATGGCGTGCGAGCGTGAGACGTTTTTGCGGGCCGGGGGATTTGACGAGCGGTTTCGAATCGCGAGCGAGGACCGGGAGTTGACGGACCGGTGGGGCTGGCTGGGACACCGGGCGCACTGGGTGGAAGGGGCGCGGGTGCGGCATTGCCACAATCTGACGCTGCGAGGGTTCGCGAAGCAGCATTTCAACTACGGACGGGGCGCGGCACACTATCACCGGTTGCGGGCACAGCGGGGCGGCGGAGGGGTGTTCTCGGATCTGTCGTTCCGCTGGAACTGGCGAGAACTACTGGTGGGGCCGGCGCTGCGGACGCGGTATCCGGCACGGATGCTGGGGCTGCTGGGGGTGTGGCAGGCGGCGAATACGGCGGGCTTTCTCTACGAGGAGTTGCGGATCAGGCTGGGAGGGCGATGGTGAAGGTGGAGCCCTGATCGGGAGCGCTTTCGACGGAGAGGCGGCCGCCGTGGAGATCGACGATCTGGCGGACGATGGAGAGGCCGATACCGGTGCCCTGGATGCCGGCGCGTTCGGCGCGTTCGGTGCGGTAGAACTTGCGGCCGAGGTTCTTGACTTCTTCGGGGGTCATG
Organism: Bryobacterales bacterium; assembly: GCA_003487005.1. Classification (GTDB taxonomy): domain Bacteria; phylum Acidobacteriota; class Terriglobia; order Bryobacterales; family Bryobacteraceae; genus PNKE01. Next base: position 18,282 of record DNFG01000118.1, on the reverse strand, counting down.
CCCATGCCCTGGTCGGTGACGGCGAGGAGGTGGTGGTGGGCATCACGGGTAGCGGAGACGCGGACGGTGGTGTGTTCCGGGGAGTATTTGATGGCGTTGGTGAGGAGATTGTAGAGGGCGTATTCGAGGAGTTCGCGGTCGGCGGTGGCGGCGAGGTCGTCCGCGGCGGTGGCTTCGAGGGAGATGTGTTTCCGGTCGGCGAGGGGTTGGGCGCGGCGGAGGCAGGCGTCGAGGAGGCCGGAGACGGGGAAGGAGGAGGAGCGGAGGTCCATCTGCCCGGCAGAGAGGCGTTCGACATCGAGGAAGGTGGTGATCATCTGGGCGAGCCGTTTGGACTCGGCATTTATCATCTGGCCCATCTGTTTGCGTTTGTCCTCGGGGAGGTTGTAGCGGCTGATGATTTCGCTGGAGCCCTGAATGGCGGTGAGCGGGGTGCGCATTTCGTGGGCGACGAAGTGGAAGGCCTGCTGGTAGCGGGCGGTGGTCTGCTCGCTGGAGGCGAGTTGGCGGCGGACGTAGAAGAAGCGGAAGGCGGCGCAGGCGGCGAGGGCGCTCCAGGAGGCGGCGACGGGGGCGAAGGGGGGCAGGACGAGGCGGCCGAGGAAGGCGAGCCAGGGGAGGGTGTGGGCGGCGACGAGCAGGACGAGGCCGAGGGAGTAGGCGACGGGGGCGGAAGTGAAGGTGAAGGCGGCGGCGAGCGCGGCGGCGAGAGCAAAGGCAAGGGCGACGGGGATGATGGGGGGGGCGTCAACGATAAAGGAGCGGTTGGTGATGGTCTCGAAGGACTGGGCGTGGATTTCGACGCCGGCCATGGGACGATTGCCATCGAGCGGAGAAAGCGGGGTGAAGAGGCGGTCGGGGATGGCGGAAAGTGCGGTGACGCCGATGAAGACGACGCGGCCGCGAAGGGCGCGGGCGCGGGCGGGATCGGCGAGGAGGGCGCCGATGGGGAGGGTTTCGACGGTGGACGAGGGGCGGTAGTGGACACGGAGGGGGCGGCCGGCGTCCTGGCGTGAGGGGATGCGGACGCCGCCGGATTCGAGGTCGGAGGGGGTGCTGACGATGGCGCCGCCGCCGAGGGCGAGGCGGTGGGCTTCGAGGGCGAGGGCGAAGCGGCGGTCGCGTCCGGCGGCGCGTTCGAGGGCGATCATGCGGTTGATTTCGTCGAGTGGGCCGGGGAGGGCGTGAACGTGGCCGATGGCTTCAGCGGCGGCGAGAAATTCGGGGCGGGGGTCCTGCCAGCCGGAGGAATCGGGGAGCATTTCGGCGGCCAGGGCGAGGCCGGGAAGGCGGAGCATGGCGGCGGCGAGGCGGGCGTCTTCGGCGGGGTCGCCGGGGTCGGCGAGGGTGAGATCGACGGCCGTGACACGCGGAGGGGCGGCGGCGAGAATTTCGAGAGTGGAAGCGAGAGTGCGGCGGAGGCCGCGGACGCCGCCATGGTCCATGAGAGTGCGGTCGTCGAAGGCGAGCAGAACGGCTTCATGAGGGCGGTGTCCGGCGGGGTGGACGCGGAAAAGCCAGTCATAGACATTGTTGTCGAACTGGGCGGCGAGGGCAGTGAACGAGAGGGCGGCCGCGGCGAGAGCGGCGCCGAGGGCGAGCAGGGTGTAGGAGGCGCCGTGGGGGAGCCTTGGGGACACAGCGTGCTCCGTTCTACCGCCGGACCGCGCGGAGGCGGTGGGCGGTGTCGGCGTCGATGCGGAGGATGGTGCCGTGGCGGTGGCCGGAGGGGAATTTGAGTTGGGGGGTGATGTCCTCCCAGGTTTTGAGGTCTTTGGAGCGGATGGCGCCGTAGTGCTGGGGTTTGGTGTAGCGGTCGTAGTAGATGTACCACCATTCACCGATTTGCATGGGCGAGGGGCCTTCGACCCAGTCGCGGGAGATGGGTTCGGAGGGTTCGGACCAGGGGCCGGCGGGGCTGTTGGCGAAGGCGAGTTTGAGGACTTTCATGACGGGGTTGCGGCGTTCGTCCTTGAAGACCATGGTCCAGCGGCCGTTGGCGTGGAAGAGGGAGGCGTCGATGGAGTTGAAACCGGGGTCGTAGAAGAGGCGGGGCGGGGAGAAGGTCTGGAAGTCCCGGGTGGTCATGACGTAGTGGCGGTGGTTGTAGCCTTCATCGCCGGTCTTTTCGGTGTCGGGGAAGCGGCCGGGGATGGTGGTGGCCCAGAAGATGAGCCATTCCTTGCGGGCGGGGTCCCAGGCCATTTCGGGGGCCCAGGCGTTGCGGGCGGCGGGTTCGTTGGGGAAGACGGGGATGGCGCGCTGGGGGCTCCAGTTGACGAGGTCGGGCGAGGAGGCGTAACCGATCTGGAGTTTGCCGTCCATTTGGTCGCGGCGCCAGCCCCAGGTCCAGATGAGGTGGTAGTGGTTGTCGGGGCCTTTGGCGATGAAGGGATCGCGCATCAACTGGCCTTTGTGCTCCGGCGGGAGCCAGGAGCGGCCTTCGTTGAGTTCTTCCCAGGTGTGGCCGTCCTGGGAGAGAGCCAGGAACATGCCTGTTTCGCCGTTGCCGCGGAAGGAAGTGAAAAGGTAGAAATCGGCGGCGAGGAGGAAGGAAAGCAGGAGAACCGGCATGCGCTCATTGTATTCTGATTGCTGGCCATGATTACGCCTGAACCCGAATTCGCCTCCCCTGCCCTGCCCCGACTGGGACCGGTGACGCCCGCCGAGCGGGTGGAGATTCTGGACATTTTCAGGGGATTCGCGCTGTTGGGGGTGCTGGTGGCGAACATGCGGGGGTTTAGCGGGCCCATGATGGCGTATTTCGACCACACGCTGATGTGGCAGGAGCCTGCGAACCGGGCGGCCCAATTCGTGGTGGACGCGTTCGTTTCGGGCAAGTTCATCACGATTTTTTCGTTCCTGTTCGGAGTGGGGTTCGCGATCCAGATGGAGCGGGCGGAAGCGCGGCCGGCGGGGTTTCTGGGGCGGCGGTTTGGGGCATTGATGGCGTTGGGGCTGGTGCACATCTTCCTGCTGTGGTGGGGTGACATTCTGCTGGCGTACTCGGTCTTCGGGTTCGCACTGCTGCTGTTCCGGCGGCGGGAGCCGAAGACCCTGTTGTGGTGGGCGGCGGTTCTGTACCTGTTCCCGCTGCTGGGGTTTGGGATGGGCGCGCTGGCGGCGCATTTCAACCCGGAAGCGATGAAGCAGCCACCGGCGGACCCGGCGGAACTGGCGCGGCTGATCCGGGTGTACGCGACGGGCGGTTACGGGCAGATTCTGATTGAAAGGGCGAAGGAGGCCGGACAGGCGCTGATGTTTGTGCCGTTCTTTGGACCGCGGCTGCTGGGGCTGTTTTTGTTGGGGACGTGGGTTTGGCGGCGGGGCATCCTGCAGGGTTTGGCGAACCGGGAGACGCTGCTGCGGCGGTGTCAGCTTTGGGGGTTCGCGGTAGGGTTGCCGCTGGGGTTGGGCGGCGAGGTGTTCATGCTGGTGAAGGCTCCGGTGATGTCGCAGCCGTCGCTGGACGGGTTGGTGTATTTTGCAGTGAACAGCGTCGCGGTGCCGGCGCTGAGCGCGGCTTATCTGGCGACGGTGGCGAGGCTGGGGGCGGGCGGAGCCGGGCGAAAGAGGGTCCACTGGTTCGCACCGGTAGGTCGCATGGCTTTGACCAACTATCTGACCCAGACCGTGGTCTGCACAATGATCTTTTATGGGTACGGGCTGGGCTGGTTCGGAAAGGTGGGGCCGATAGCGGGATTAGGCCTGGCGTTGGCGATCTATGGAGCCCAGATGGGATTGAGCCGGTGGTGGCTGGGGCGCTGGAGGCAGGGACCGGCGGAGGCGGCGTGGCGGTGGGTGACGTATGCGGGCTGGCGAAGGGACTAGTGGGGCGGGGGCGCGGACTCTTCCTTGCCAGGCTCCGGCTTTTTCGCCAGCGAACGGGGGTCGAGAAGATGGAGGGGCTTGAAGACCCGCTGCGACCACTTGCTGCCGGTATCGAACTGGAGGCCGGCGAAATAGCCAATTTCGCGGAAGGCGCAGTAGCGAACGACGCCGCGGTACTCACCTTTGGGGTAGCTGATCGTCACCTTGGTCCCGAGAGGGAGTTGTTCGTCCAACTGGATACAGGCTCCCGAAAGGGAGATGTCCTCCAGATTGGCCACAGCCCTGCGGCTGCGTCCGGATTTATCCTGCCACCGGACATCGACCAGGTCGGCGCAGAGCATTCGGGGTTCGGTGCGTCGCTCAATCATCACTACCCATTTATCGACCGCGGCTTTGTTTTTGTGCAGGTACGAAGGTGCCGCTGAATTACCTGAATTCTACCTAAGCAGAAACCCGAGAGTGTCCGCCTGTTCGCCTGCCTTCACCCTACCCTGATACGTATCACCTTTGCAAGATGACGGCGCGCATGGCGAGGTCGAGCGAGGAGCGGGCGTGATCCACGGCGAGGACGCCGTCGAGGTGGTCCATCTCATGCTGGACGAGTTCTGCGAGGGCGCCTTCGGCTTCGAGGACCCGGTACTCGCCGGTAACACGCTGATAACGAAGGACAAGACGCCGGTGGCGCTGAAGGCGGACCATCAGTTCGGGAAAGGAGAAGCAGTCGTCCCAGAGCTCGAATTTGTCGCCGGACAGCCAGGTATATTCCGGGTTCACGAGTTCATACTCCTGACCCTCGACTTCGAGGTAGATAACGCGGCGGGTTTCGCCGATCTGGACGGCGCTGATACCGCGGCCGAACCCGTGGGTACGGCGAAACTCGAGGAGGGTGGCGCGGAGGTCGCGGAGGAGGAGGCGGGCGGAGGCGGGGTCGGTGACGGGTTCGGAACGCTCCCGGAGGAGGGGGTGTCCGAGGAGCAGGATCGGGCGGGCGGGCATGGTGATTTCATTGTAAGCAGAGTGGGTTACTCTTGATTTGATGACCCCGGGACCAGAGATCAGCCGGACAGGCGTGTTGTTGCGCGCGGGTCTGTTCCTGGTGGCCGTCCGGCTGCTGAGCGGGGTGTTTTTCGGCGTGCTGGGGGAGGCGGCGTATTTTGCGGGGGCGGCGGTGAGCATGTTCCTGGCGGCGCTGCTGGCGTCGGTCTTCGCGGTCCGGGTATTCGAACGGGGCCACCTGACGGACCTGGGGCTGGTCTGGACGGCGGAAGCGGTGCGACAGTTGCGAACGGGGTTGTTGGCGGGCGCGGGGGTGGCGGGGGTGGCTCTGGTTCCTGCGTTGGTGAGTGGATGGGCGTTTTATGCGCCAAGTCCCTCGCCAGACGCGGTTTTCAGTCCTGGGAAGCTGTTTTTTGTGCTCGGTTTGCTGCTCTTGGGGGCGATCGGGGAGGAGATGATGTTCCGCGGCTACCCGTTCCAGACGCTTCTGCCGGTGTTCGGAAAATGGGGGACGATCCTGCCGTTTTCAGTCCTGTTCGCGGTGGCCCACATGGGGAATATGGGGTCGACAGCGCTCTCGCTGGGGAACACATTTTTGTGGGGGGTGGTGTTGTCGGTAGCGTATCTGCGCACACGGACACTCTGGCTGCCGATCGGGCTGCACACGGGGTGGAACTGGGCGTTGCCGGGATTGGGTATCCAGCTGTCGGGGTTCGAGTTACGGCTGCATCCGTGGGTCGTGGAGTGGCGGGCGCCGGAGGTGATTTCGGGCGGGATTTATGGGCTGGAGGGGTCAATTCTGACAACCCTGGCGGGCGGGATGTTGCTCTACTGGCTGTTGCGGGGGCAATGGTCTCGCAACGAAGACTGATTTTCGGGCATCATACAAGGAGAGGCACCGGGACGATGCGGATACTGTCGCTGCTCATCCTGACGGCGGGCGTGGTCACGGCGCCGTTGTGTGCGCAGAAGGGCGAGGAAGACCCGGCGCCCCATCTTTCCAAGGATGAGAAGATCGAGTTGATCCGCGGATTGACGGCGGAGATGGGCATCGTGAAGACCTTCCTGCCGAGATCGAAGAAGGCGCTGGAATTGAACGCGGACGGCACCTGGGATCAGGCGGAGTGGAAAGTGATCGGCCGGGAATATGGCCCGGTCGCCCGGGTGGGCGACGAGGTGCAAATCACGAAGGTGGACCTGTCGAAGAACAAGATCACGTTTCAGATCAATGGGGGCTTGAACACGCGGGGGAAGTGGTATGAGCGGATCGAAGGGGGAATGGGGTCTGGAAACCGGGGCGTGCCTCTGTCCCGGGGAATCACACGGTCGGCTGGAACGACGATCGCGCTGCATTTCCCGGACCGGGTGCCGCCCATGACGGCGCAGGAAGTAAAAAAGTTGCTGGCGCCGGTGCTGGACTTCAACAAGCGGTCGGCGACGGAGAACTACTTCGACAATCTTCCTCCGGAGATTCAGGAAGCGATCAAGGCGAAGCGGGCCGAAGTGGGGATGACGCGGGATCAGGTGGAGATGGCGATCGGGCGACCTCGGGACCGGATCCGCGAGACGGTGGACGGCGAAGATTTGGAGGACTGGATCTACGGCATGCCGCCGGGCAAGATCACGTTCGTGACGTTCGCGGGCAACAAAGTGACGCGGGTGCAGGACCACTACGCGGGGCTGGGCGGGTCGGTGGCGCCGCCTCTGAAGTCGCCGCAGTGATCAGGGCGTGGCAGTAATCAGGCCTGCTTTGGCGGCGTAGGCGCGCAGGACGCGGGCGTCTTTCTCCAGAATGGAAAGAACCTGTTCGCGCGGGAGAGTCAGATCCCGCAGGCCGCGGTCGGCGCCGCCAGCCGGATGCTCGACGTGGACCTGGAGTGGGCCTGAGAAGCCGGACTCCTTGAGCATGGCGAGGAACTGGGGGAAGTTGACCATGCCTTCGCCCGCGGGCGCCCAGGCGGGACGCCATTCGCCCTTGGGGTTTTTGGCCCAGAGGAAGTCCTTGAGAGCGACGCCGCGCATCATGGGCGCGAGCAGGCGGGCGCTATGAATCCAGCCGCCGAAGCCGCCTTCGATGGTGGCGTGGCCGATGTCGTAATTGACGGAGACGTGGTCGGGGTTTTCGCCGTCGAGCAGTTGGGCGAGGTCCCACATCGAGGCGCCGACCTGTCCGATGCCGGAGTGGGTATGGTACATCGCGCAGACACCATACTGGCGGTTCATGGCGGCGAGTTCGGAGACCTGTTTCTTGATGGTCTTCAGTTGAGGCGGGAGGGGTTTGGCGAGGTCGTAACGGAAGCCGCCCCAGCGGTAGTGGCGGAGGCCGAGAGCCTTCATGGTTTTGAGGATTTTCTCGGCGTGGGCGGAGCCCGTGTCGCGGATGCCGGCGGTAATCATGGGGACATCGGAACCGGCGGCGCGGGCAGCCTGAACGGCGGCGGGCAGGTCGTCCTCGACGCGTTCGGGTTCAACGTGGCCATCGCGGCGGACGGTGAGATCGAGTCCGTCGTAGCCGTGGGCTTTGGCGACGCGGGCGGCTTCGGCGACGGGGAGGAAGTGGACGTGCTTCGAGAAGAGGCAGAAGGCGGTTCGGGCGGGCGCTGGCTGGGCGGCGGCGGCGGCGGCGAGAGGCAGCGCGGTAAAACTCCGGCGGGTCATGGCCTTTATACTATCGCGGCGGCGTGGAGCGGAACAGCGTGATACCGGCGATGCCGGCGGCGCCGGCGGCGAGGCAGAGCGGGGCGTTCTCCCAGGTGATACCGCCCAAGGCGAGCACAGGGATCCGGACGGCGCGGGCGGCTTCGGCGAGACGGTCAAGGCCCTGGGGCTGAAGGGCGGAATCCTTCGACAATGGCTCGAAAACGGGCGCGAAAACGGCGAAACTGGCCCCGTTTTGCTCGCTCTCGCACACTTCGTCGACCGTGTGACAGGAGACGCCGAAGAGGAAGCCGGACGGAACCAGGTCACGCCACACGGAGGGCGGAGGCGCGCCACCGGGCAGATGGACGCCCGCCGCGCCACAGGCGAGCGCGACATCGACGCGGGTGTTGACGAGGACCTGGGAGCGTCCGGCGGCGGCCTCGATAACGGCGGCGGTCCAGCGAGCGAGTTCGCGGGCGGGCAGGTGTTTTTCGCGGACCTGGATCCATTCGACTCCAGCGGCGGCGCTGTAGCGAATGGTATCGAGGGTGTCGTCGAGGCTGAGTCCGCCGGTGATGTGATATCGAATCAATCGGACACCGGTTCGTAGTATCGCGCGCCGGCACAGGCTTTGCAGAAATTGCGTCCGTCCACCGTCACTTCGCGGGCGAAGGCGATGCCTTCACCGCATTCGGCGCAATGGACGCGCGGCCCCTTGTAGCCGGGCATTTCCTCGGGGCCGATGGTGACGCGGACCCACTGGATGTCGAAGAGTTCGTCGTCGGGCATTTCGCGGTAGGCGTGCATCTGCTGCCGGTTTTTGTCTTCGATTTCAGGGTACAGTTCGCGGGCGCGTTGTTTGCTGGATTCTTTGGCAGCGACGCGAACGGCGCGTTGGTCGCGGAGGTCGCAGAAGGTGGCGGCCATTTTGCCGAAGTCGAGGAATTTGAGGGCACGTTTACCGAGGCGGCAGCCGGTGACGACGCCGATGGCATCGGTGGCGCAGCGGTCGATTTCGACGTAAGTGACGAGGCGCTTGCGATCGGTGCCGGTGGGGTCGTCGATGCCAAGGAGACGCAGGCCATGGAGGGCCAGACGGATGCCGAGGATCTGGCCGGCGCAGAGGTGACCGTGGGCCAGTGCGGCGAGTTGTTCGTATTCAGCGAGGGTTTTCATCGGAGCAGCCGGACCGCTTCGGGCGGGATTTCCACATTCCAGACTTTATTATGCCGGAATGGCTCCCACTCGCGTCGGGTAACGTCGGCGGCGAGTCCGTTGGTGAAGCGGAGGCGGATGCTGACGGGCGCTTCGCGGACCTCGTTGAGGGTGCAGGGGAGGCCGGGACCGCGGCCCGAAGCCTGGACGCGGTCGCGGCGGATGGCGACGCGAATCCGCGCGCCTTTGAGCAGGCCGGGAAAGTAGGGGGCCGCGGCCTCGAACGGCTGTTCGCTCTCTGGCTGGCAGAGCAGGCGGGAGGAACGGCGCCCGGGATCGAGCGCCAGGATTTCGGCTTCGACGATGGCGTGGCGGTCCAGCCAGCGGACGGTGGCTTCATTGCCGGGGTCATCGAGCCATTCGGCGCCGGAACCTTGCCGGGCGATGCGCCCGTCTTCAAGCAGCAGGACCTCCTGGGCGAGATCGAGGCCGGCTTCGGAACCGCGCGCGCACACGACGACGCGGACGCCATGGCCGTTGACGGCGGCGTCAATCGCGCCGCGGAGTTCGTCGATCAGATTGGCATCGAGGCCGCGGACGGGTTCGTCGATCAACAGGAGTTTGGGCTGCGCGATCAGGGCGCGGGCGGCAGCAGTCCGAAGTTGGAGGCCCGGAGGCAACTGGGCGGCGTCGTGGGCGGCATGCTCAATCAGCCCTGCTTCATCGAGCAGCGCTTCGACCTGGCGGCTGCGTTCGACCCGTCCGGAGGCGCGGCAGGCGAGCGTGAGGTGATCGCGGACCGAGAGGCGTGCGGCGAGCGAAGGTTCGGAGGGGATGAAGGCGACGCCTCGGCGGGCCGGACTGACATTGACGCCCGCGGGTCCATCAAAGACGACCTGGCCGGCGAGGGCGATGCGGCCTTCGTCGGGACGGGCGAGGCCGCAGAGGGCGCGCAGGAGGAGTGTTTTGCCAGCGCCTGCGCGTCCGGTGAGCAGCGTGGATTTGGCTTCGGAGCGCCATTCGGCGTCGAGGGCATCCCCTTGCGGGCCGCGGCAACGAATGCGGATGTCGATCATCGCGAAGCTCCCCGGACGAGCAGACCCGCAAGGGCTTCGAGGAAGACGCGGGCGGCGGTCCACGCCGCGGCGGTGAGTAGTGGGGAGCGGAGCGAAGGCCAGGCGGCGGGCCAGGCGGGAGCGCCAAGCGTCCGGAGCGATTCGAACCAGGGCGAGGGCAGTGCGGCGATCAAGGCAGCGGCCTCGCGGGCAAGCGCGGCGGTCGCCACAAGGATGCCCGCGGCGAACATCCACGCAAACGAACCGGACCACCAGGCGGCGAGCAGTACAGGAGCGGGCAGAAGCCGGAGGAGACGGCCCGCGAGGGCAGCGCGCGAGTCCAAGGAGATCCGCCAGCCGAAGGCGAAGGCGAGGGGAAAGGCAACGAGCGTGGCGGCGATTGCCGTCTGCGCGCTCAACCATGTCGAGGGCCAGTCGAAGAGCATGGGGACTCCCATTATAGGTGAGCCGCAAGCGCGGGAATTGCGTGTAAACTCACGTCATGGCCCTGATTACGCGAAGTCCGAGGCGGGCGCGCGCCATTGCGGCGGCGCTGGGTTCGCTCGGCTGCCCGGGGTTTGCGCAGTTGCCGCTGGGATTCGAGGATGACCCGCCGCCACCGGCGCAGGATCCGGCGGTGGTGCTGTCGGCGGCGCTGGCGTGCGATGATCTGCCGCGGTCGATTGTGCGGGCGTTGCCGTGGGTGGTGCTGGAGTACGCCGGGATGGATTGGGAGTTTGTGCTGAAGGAAGCGCGGAGGCGGGGGACGCAGAACCGGCTGGGATTTATCGTCACCATGGCGGAACAATTGGGGGCGCAAAGCTACGGTAATGAAGAGAAATTGACGCGGCTGGCGGAAGTGGAAGAGCGGCTGTTCGACATCCGCGTGGACCGCGAGGACACGCTGTGCCAGGAGTCGCTACCGGAATCGGAGAAAACGTGGCTGCGGGCGAACCGGCCGAAAGAGGCGGCACTGTGGGGATTGTTGACGGACATCGATCCCCGCCAGGTTTCGTAACCGCGTAATTTCAGATAGATTAGTCCCGTGCTCGCCAATCGTCGCCGGTTTCTTCGCGCTGCGCCTGCCGCGGCTTTGCCCCTGTCGCTCTCGGGACAATCGAGTCAGGAGTCTCGCGAGCCCGAGGCGCTTCCCCTCAATGGCGAATGGGAGTTCCGTGTTGCTCACGAACCGGCATGGCGCACAGTGACGGTTCCGCACACGTGGCAGGTGGACACGGGACTGACGGAGCATTACGGCCAGGCAAGTTACCGGCGCCGGTTCTTCGCGCCGGCGCGCTGGGCGGGAGCGGTGGTCCGGATTGAGTTCGAGGCGGTGTCTCATTCGGCGCGGGTCCGGTTGAACGGGCAGGCGGCGGGCGAGCATCTCCGGGCGGGCTACACGCCATTCACCCTGGACCTGACAAGCCTCGTGAAGCGCAATGCCTGGAACGAGCTTGAAGTGGCGGTCGACAATTCGTTCGACGAACAGATGTTGCCCCGAGGCAAATCGAGCGACTGGGCCCACGATGGCGGGATCACGCGGCCAGTCACGTTGCTGGTGACGCCGCAGGTCTACATCGAGCATCTTTGGATCGACGCGAGTCCGGCAAGAATCGCGGCACGCGTGGTGATCCGCAACGCGGGCGCGGCAGAGGCGCGGGTCACGGTCAGTGAAGACATCCTGACGGACGCCGGCGGCACGATCGAATCAGCGAACCCGCGCGCCGCGGAAGCCGTGATGCCGGCTGGGCAGACGCGCACGATTGAACTGGCCCCGGTGACCCTGACCAAGCCGCATTTGTGGCACTTCGATGACCCGTTCCTGTATCGCGCACGCGTGGCGCTGAACTCGGGCGACGTGGCGGAGAGCACGTTCGGCATCCGCACAATCGAGATTCGCGGCACGGAATTCGTGCTGAACGGCGAACCGGTCCGTTTGATGGGCGTGGAGCGGATGGCGGGATCGAATCCCGAATTCGGCATGGCGGAACCTCGCGAGTGGATCGACCATGACCATGCCGACATGCGCGCATTGAACTGCATCTACACCCGCACGCACTGGCCGCAGGACCGGCGCCTGCTGGACTATTGCGACCGGCACGGCATCCTCATTCAGACCGAAGTGCCGGGCTGGGGTCCACGAACTTTCCAAAACCTCAAAGGCAACGACGAAGCCGCGCTGCTGGCGAACGGGATGCTCCAATTGCGCGAAATGATCGCCGATGCGCGCAACCATCCCTGCATCTTCTCGTGGGGCGTCTGCAATGAAGTGAACGGGCAGAATCCGCCCGCACAGGCCTTCATCCGGGCAATGTACAAGGAGGCGAAGCGCCTGGATCCCGTTCGCCCGGTGACGTACGCGTCTCATTCGCTGTTCACTAACCCGGGGCGCGACGTGGCCGGCGAGATGGACTACGTCATGTTCAACCAGTATTTCGGAAGCTGGCAGAAAGGCGGCACGCCGGAACTCGAGAAGACCCTCGACGCCCTCCACGCCGCGTTTCCTGGCAAGCCCCTGGTGATCTCCGAGTACGGCTATTGCGCGTGTACGGACGACCGCCCCGAGAACGATCCGATCCGGGTCGGCATTCTGGAATCGCAGAACAAAGTGTTCCGCGAACGCCCGTGGATCGCGGGCCTGATTTTCTTCTGTTATAACGACTACCGGACACACATTGGGGATAAAGGCGAAGGCGCGTTGAAGCAGCGGGTCCACGGTGTCGTGGATCTGTACGGGGCACGGAAGCCGTCGTGGGAAGTGCTGCGGCGGGAGTCGTCTCCGGTGGAATCGCTGACGCTGGCGGGGAGGCAGGTGACTCTGAAGACGCGCGCGACGGTGCCCGCACACACGCTGCGAGGCTGCACGCTACGGGCCATCGCCTACGGAAGGGGCGCGATTCCCCTGGCGGCGCAGTCGATCGCGCTGCCAGATCTGCCGCCGGGCGCCACCCACACCGCCACTCTGCAACTCCCCTCGGCGGGCATTGAGCGCGTCACGGTCGAGGTGCTGCGCGGGACGGGAGAGGCCGTCATTCAAGCGGCCGGAACCGGCACGTGAAGTGCCGCAGAAATTCCGGTTGTTCGGTGATCTGGTAGCCGCGAAGCTCGCCTTTGCGGGCGCTGACTTCGAGGATGGCTTCAACGACGTAATCGATGTGGCTTTGCGTGTAAACCCGCCGGGGGATGGCCAGCCGCAGCAACTCATTTTGAGCGTGTTCACCGAACATCACGGAACCGATCTCGACACCGCGAATCCCGGCATGGCGGTATAACTCGACCGCGAGCGACTGCGCCGGGAACTGTGCGCGCGGGATGTGGGGCAACATCCTGCCCGCGTCGATGTAGATGGCGTGCCCGCCCGGCGGTTCGACGATCGGCACGCCGGCATCGGCGATGTGGCGCCCCAGGTATCCAGTGCTGGCGATCCGGTATTCGAGGTAGTCAGCGTGGAGGATCTCTTCGAGGCCGACGGCGATGGCTTCGAGGTCGCGGCCCGCGAGTCCGCCGTAAGTGGGGAAGCCTTCGGTCAGGATCAGCAGATCCTTCTCCTGCTGGGCGAGGCCGTCGTCGTTGGTGCAGAGGAAGCCACCGATGTTGGCGAAGGCGTCTTTCTTGGCCGAAAACGTGCAGCCATCGGCGAGCGAGAACATCTTCTGCGCGATCTGGCGGGGCGTCCACTCCGCGTAGCCCGGTTCGCGCTGCTTGATGAACCAGGCATTTTCGGCGAAACGGCAGGCGTCGAGATAGAAGGGGATCGAGTGGCGGGCGGTGACAGCGCGGACCGCCTCGAGGTTGGCCATCGAGACAGGCTGTCCGCCGCCCGAATTGTTGGTGACGGTGACGATCACCATCGGGATCGCCGTGGCGCCGCGTTCTGCGATCAGCCGTTCCAGCGCGGCAACATCCATGTCGCCCTTGAAGGGAAGCCGGGCCTGCGTGTCGCGCGCTTCCGCCGGAAGCAGATCCAGCGCCTCGGCGCCGGTGAATTCGAGATTGGCGCGGGTGGTGTCGAAGTGGGTGTTGTTGGGAACAACGTGGCCGCGCCGGCAGCGGACGGTGAACAGGATGCGCTCGGCGGCGCGGCCCTGATGCGTGGGGATGACATGGCGAAAACCGGTCAGATCCTGGACCGCCGCCTTGAGACGGTAAAACGACGGGCTTCCGGCGTAGCTTTCATCGCCGCGCATCATCGCGGCCCACTGCTGGGTGGACATGGCGGAGGTGCCGGAGTCGGTCAGCAGGTCGATCAGGATGTCCTCGGCGTCGATGAGGAAGAGATTATAGCCGGCGCGGTCGAGCAGGCGCTGGCGGTCTTCGGCCGTGGTGCGGCGGAGCGGTTCGACGCTCTTGATGCGGAAGGGCTCGATGATGGTCTTCACGGCCATCACTCTATCGCCCGTGCGGGCGAAAGAAAAGCGGGGCGCCGCCGGAGGAGGATACGGCTGCCCCGCTCAAGAGAGGACTCCGCCGGGGCCCGGGGGGAAGGGCCGCGCAGCGTGTCTCTACACTTTCATAGACGATGCCGGACTCGAATTTGTTTCGCGATCGGCTACACTCGATTTCATGCGTTTGCTTCAGGTTGTCGCCCTGAGTGTCCTCACCGTCGCACCAGCGTGCCCGCAGGGCGTGGATTGGGTTCGCGCGAACTACACCAAACACGAATTCCGCGTGCCCATGCGCGACGGAAAGCACTTGTTTACAGCCGTTTACACGCCAAAGGACCGGTCGAAGACCTACCCGTTCCTGCTGAGCCGAACCCCCTACAGCGTCGCCCCTTACGGAATCGACAACTACCGGCCGTCGCTCGGCCCCTCCGAAGAATTTGCGAAAGACGGCTACATTTTCGTCTATCAGGACGTTCGAGGACGCTTCCTCAGCGAGGGAACCTTCCTCGAAATGACGCCGCACAAGCCCGAGAAGCGGCGTCCGGCGGATGTGGACGAATCCTCCGACACCTTCGACACCATTGAATGGCTGTTGAAGAACGTGCCCGGCAACAACGGGCGCGCGGGGATCGTGGGGGTTTCGTACGGCGGCTTTTACGCCGCCGCGGCGCTGCCCGGCGCGCATCCGGCGCTGAAAGCAGCCTCGCCGCAGGCGCCGATCATCGACCTCTTCAATGGCGACGACGCCTTCCACAACGGGGCCTTTTACCTGGCCGCCAACTTCGGCTTTTACGGCTTCTTCGACGAGCACAAGGAACCGCAGCGGCCCCGGCAGCGCCCGGCCATCGATATGGGCACGCCCGACGGCTACGAATTCTTCCTCAAACTCGGCCCGGTGAGCAACGCCGACGAGAAGTACTTCCGCTTCCAGAACCCCTACTGGACCGCGCTGACCCGCAACACGAATTTCAACGCGTTCTGGAAGGAGCGCAGCCTGACGCGGCACCTGAAGGACGTGGCGCCGGCGGTGTTGAGCGTCGGCGGATGGTTTGACGCCGAGGACCTGGCAGGGCCGTTGACGCTCTGGCGGTCGGCGCGCGCCGGCGCCCCGAAAGGGCCGGTCACGCTCGTGATGGGGCCGTGGTCCCACGGACAGTGGTCGCGCGGGGACGCCAACGAACTCGGGCCGGTCCGCTTCCAGGTCAAAAATGGCCCCTATTTCCGGAGCCAGATCCAGTTCCCGTTCTTCCAGCACCATCTGAAGGACGCCCCGGACCCGAAACTGCCCGCCGCCGTCGTCTTCCGCACCGGGGCAAACGAATGGCACAAATTCGACGAATGGCCGCCCAAAACGGCGCGGAAGCGAACACTTTACTTCCACGAAAGCGGGCGTCTGAGCTTCGATCCCCCGGCCGCGCGCGCCGGACACGACGAGTACATCAGCGACCCCGCCCGCCCGGTGCCGTTCACCAGTTTCACGACGCGCGGCATGGCCCGCGAGTACATGGTGGACGACCAGCGGCACGCCGCCCGCCGGCCCGACGTGCTGGTCTACCAGACGGAACCCCTCGAAGAGGACGTCACGCTCGGCGGCCCCCTGACTCCCCGGCTATTCGTCTCCACCTCGGGGACGGATGCCGACTGGGTCGTGAAGCTGATCGATGTCTACCCGGACGATTACCCCGATCCGGACCCAAATCCCGCCGGAATGAAGATGGGCGGCTATCAGCAACTGCTGCGCGGCGAGCCCTTCCGCGGCCGCTTCTGGAAGGGTTTCGAGTCGCCGGCGCCCCTGCCGGCCAACGAGTTCGTGAAGATCGAGTACACGATGCCGGATGTCTTCCACACCTTCCGGCGTGGGCACCGGATCATGGTGCAGGTGCAGAGCAGTTGGTTCCCGCTGGTCGACCGGAACCCCCAGACCTTCGTCGCCAACATCCCGGACGCCCGGCCGGCGGACTTCGTGAAGGCCATGCAGCGGGTCAAACGCGAAGCCGGAGCCGCCTCCGGCCTCGACGTCTTCGAGATCCGCTAAAATCGGATCAGATGCTCCGCATTTTGCTGTTTCTCATTCTTGCGGCCGCGGCGTGGGGCCAGGACCCCACCGAACGCGAACGCGCGCTGCAGCAGAAACTGGTGGCCGTATGCTGCTGGAACGAATCCATCGCGTTCCATCGCAGCGAAACCGCTCTCGATATGCGCCTGGAACTGCGCCGGCTGATCGAGCAGGGGCAGTCCGACGCCGAGATCCTGGCCTGGTTCAAAACCAAGTACACCGAGCGGGTTCTGATGGAGCCCGAGGGAACGAAGTCGGCCGTCGCCTACGCGTTACCGGCGGCGGCGGTGCTGCTGGGTCTGGGCCTTGTCGTACTCCTGCTGCGCCGCTGGACGCGCGCGGCGCCGGCCGCGGTTTAGTCGCCGCTCGTCTCCGCCCCGGCCGCAAGCAGGGCGAGTTCGCCCGGCTGCACCTGCCGGACGGCCCGGTCCACCGGTTGCGGCGCTTCGATCTCACCGCCCGGCGCCGCGGCCAGATCCTTGAACCGGCGCGCCGACACCAGCACCCGCGATTCCAGCGAGGCCGCCGCCCGGTTGTAGGCATCCACCGACTTCACCAGCCCGCCCCGGATCTCGTCGAAGTGCGCCGCCAGAATCTGAATCCGGTCATGCAACTGCCGGCCGAGATCGCTGATCTGCTGCGCGTTCTGCGCGATCCGCTCCTGCCGCCAGCCGTAAGCCACCGCCTTCATGAGCGCAATCAACGTCGTGGGCGTGGCCAGCAGAACCTTGTTCTCGACGCCATACTCAATCAGCGACGGATCATTCTCCAGCGCGGCGCTGAAGAACGTCTCGCCCGGCAGGAAAGCGACGACAAAATCGGGCGTCGCGCTGAGCTGGTCCCAATAATTCTTCCCCGCGAGGCGCGCCAGATGCGCGCGAATCTGCTGGGCATGCTCGGCGAGTTTGGCCCTGCGGGCGTCTTCATCCGTCGCGTCGAGCGAGTCCAGATACGCCTGCAGGCTCACCTTTGAATCGACGATGATCACGCGATCGTTCGGCAATTTGACGATCAGGTCGGGGCGAAGCCGCCCCTCTTCGCCTTCCAGCGTCGGCTGTTCGACGAAGTCGCAGTGATCCAGCATCCCGGCCAGTTCAACCACCCGGCGCAGTTGCAGTTCACCCCACCGTCCCCGGACATTGGGCGTGCGCAGCGCGCGAACCAGGCTCGCCGTCTCCGTTTGAAGCTGGGTGTGGGTTGTTGCCAGCATCCTCACCTGCTCGGTCAGTCCGGCGTAGGCGGCGGCGCGCTCCTTCTCCAGGTCCACAATCCGCGCATCCACCTTCTCAAGCGACTCTTTCAGCGGTCCGACAATCTGGTCAATCGCCTGCTTGCGCAACTCGACATCACCATCATTGGACACCACTGACTTCTCCAACGCCGACTTCGCGAGTTCCAGGAAGTTCTGGTTGTTCGCCGCGAGCGCCTCGGCGGCGACCCCCTTGAAGCTGTCGGCGAAGGCTCGCTGCGCGTCGTCGAGCACTTTGAGCTTCTCGACCTGCGCCTTCTCCGCCTCGTCCAGACGGGTCATCAGCGAGGCATGGCGAGCCTTCAGATTGACAATCTCCTCGTTGAGCGCGCCTAGCAGGCGGTCCTTCTCGGCCATCTGGTTCTCCAGTTTGGGCAGCAGGGCCGCGCGTTCTTCCGCCGAGACTTTGGCGGTGGTCAGCGTGAGCAACTGATCCCGGGCGGCCGCGACAGCCTCGCGCTCGCTGTCCAATTGGGCGCGTGTTTCCCGGAATTGCGCGTCGCGCTCGCTCAATTTCGTCCGCAATTCCGCGGTTTCGGCCTCGTCGCCGGCGAAGGTGGGTCCGCGATTGGAGCGCATAGATCGGAAGAGC
>DNFG01000118.1:0-132 GCA_003487005.1 Bryobacterales bacterium | reverse complement strand
GGTGGGTCCGCGATTGGAGCGCATCAGCACTGCCGCCGACAGGGCGCCGGCCAGATAGCCCACCACCAGGATTCCCAAGTAGACCAAGGCTTCCATAGGACGAGATCCTTTCACACGCGCCGCTTCGCGACG
>DNFG01000121.1:7101-7306 GCA_003487005.1 Bryobacterales bacterium | reverse complement strand
TACACCGTCACCGGCGGCATCCCCGGCCGTGCCCCGAATTCATAGCGCAGCGCCAGTTCGTCCGGGAACGTCGTCGCCGGCAGTGAATCCTTCTTGATGCACTCCACGCTGATCAGATACTTCGGATCCAGTTGCAGACCCCAGTTCGCCGGACCCAGAATGTGAATCCCCCAGTCCCCGATCAGGCTGCTGCCGAAATCGTAAA
>DNFG01000121.1:1330-6780 GCA_003487005.1 Bryobacterales bacterium | reverse complement strand
CCCCGCCGCCCTCCCCCGCATCACCCGGTCCATCACAAACTGGTCATAATCCGCGTCCCCAGCCGTGAACGGCCGCATCGCCGCCCCGCCCAGCCACAAATCCCAGTCCAGCGTCTCCGGCACGGGCGTCGCCGCCGGCGTCTTCGCCATCCCCTGCGGCCACCCCGGCCGCCCCGACCACGCGTGCACCTCCCGCACATCCCCAATCTCGCCCGACCACAGAATCTCGCAAGCCACCCGCGTCGCGTCGTGCGAATACCCCTGATTGCCCATCTGCGTCGCCACGTTGTACTTCGCCGCCGCCTGCGTCAGTACCCGCGCTTCGCCCGCCGTCCGCGTCAGCGGCTTTTCCAGATACACGTGCTTGCCCATCTGCATGCACGCCAGCGCCGCGTGGACGTGCGTGTGATCCGGCGTCCCAATCACCACCGCGTCAATCTCCCGCCCCTGCCGGTCCAGCATCTGCCGGAAATCCTTGAACTTCGCCGCCTTCGGAAACCGCTCGAACGACTCCTTCCCGCGCACCCAGTCCACATCCGCCAGAGCCACCACATTCTCAATCCCCGCCTGCGCCAACCGCAAGTCGGCCGCCGGTTGCCCCCCCGCGCCAATCGCCGCCAGGTTCAACTTCTCGTTCGGCGACTTGTACCCCAACGCCTTCAGCGAAACCGCGGAACCAAACCCGCCCAGGGGCACCGCCCCCGCCAGCAGCGAACCCATGAAAAAATGACGGCGAGAAAACCCGGTCGAAGCCATGAAGCACTCCTTCACCAGCAAAATTCAGACACACCAGTCCGGATAACAGGACGTCCCGCAACCCGCTCCAGGTTACCGCGTCCAGCTTAACCGCAAATGGTACAGATCCGCCCCGCCCGAACCATCCAGGACATGAATCCGCGCGCGGAAGAAATTGTCCGCCGACGGCTTCTCGATCAGCGTCACCTGCCCCCGCCCCCGCATCTTTTTGACGTCCATGATCACCGCCGCCGCCGGCAACGGTTGGCTGCAGTTGCAGTCCACCGCCACCGGTGGAGCACCCCGCCGGACATCCGCCGTGATCTCCTCGCCCCGCAAATAGAACTCCACTTCGTGATCCACCCGGATCCGCAGATCACACACGCCCGCCGGCGTCGCCGCGTCGTACGGCGAAATCCGCTGGAACGAGATCGCGTCCCCCGGCAGCGGCGGCACCACAATCTCCGGTTCGGGCGGCGCCGGCGGTTCTTTCCGGTTCAGGGCAATCAACCCCACAATCGAACTGTCCCCGCCCGCGGCCAGAATCTCCGCCCCAATCTCCTTCGACATCGCGAACTCCACCCCCCGCGATTCGATCAGCCGGCTCAGCCGCTCCTTCGGCGGACGCAATCGCAACACCATTAACAGATCGCTCTGCGTCAGCGGAGGACCCTCCGGCCGGTACCCGCCCTTCAACGCCGCCAGCAACCCCGGTGTCGCCCCCGCCGCCGTCAGCGCCGCTTCATCATCGGCCTGCATCACAAACCCGACACCCCGCTTCGCTGCCTCCTCGGCCAGTTGCCCCGCGTCGCGCCCGCCCTTCAGCGCCTTTTCGATCGACGCACGCGTCAGAACCTGCGCCGTCCCGGGCAGCGCCCCCAGCAACATCAGCCAAACCGCCGCTCTCATCCGCGCGTCCTCATTTCCTCAGGTTGAATGTCACTTCCACCTCGGTCGCCACTTCCACCGCCGCCCCGTTCACCAGCGTCGGCTGGTACAGCCACTTGAGCACCGCGTCCACCGCCGCCGCCCCCAACAGCGAGTGCCCGCTCTTCGCCTTCGCACTCGTCACCTGCCCGTCCGCCCCAATATGCACATCCAGAACCACCTTCCCGCTCGCCCCCATCCGCGCCGCCAGCACCGGATACTCCGGCGGCGTCGACCGGACCAGTTTCTTCGCCTGTTCCGCTGCCGGAACCCGGATCAACTGCGGTGGAGCCCCGCCAGCCGCCACTGCCGGGGCGGACACACTCCTCGGCTTCAACGCTCCCGCAACCGGCGCCGCGGGCGCAGCCGGCGCCTCCCGCTGATTCACCACCACCGCTCCAATCACCATCTTGTCGCCACCCGCCGCCAGAATCTCCCCCGCCGTCTCCCGGTCCGCCATAAACCCCGCCCCCCGCAGATACAGCAACTTCACCAATACGCCCGGATCCACCCCCGCCTGCAACACCAGCACCACCTGCTCCCGCGTCAACGGCGGCCCTTCCGGCAATACCAGCGGCTCCTCAGGCTCTTCCACCCCCTTGAAGTTCGCCTTCACCGCGTCAATCACCCGCTGGTCCGCCCCCAGCTTCCTTAACTGCTTTTCATCCTCCGCCGACAGCCGGAAATCCACCCCGAAATCCTTGATAATCCCCACGATCTCCTGGGGACCCAGCCCCCCCAGCTTCACCGCCTCCATCAACCCTTCGCGGTCGATCGGCTTCGGAGCCTGACCCGCGCACAGCCCCGCCAGCAGCACCATCATCAACAAAACTGAACCCAAACGACCGGCTATCATGGCGTCCCCCTCAACCTTTCCGCACACTGCGCTTCCGACAACCCCAGCGCCCGGCACGCCTTCATCCGCCGCTCGAACTGCGCCGCGTCTTCCTGCGCCGGCTTCTTCTTTTCCACCTGCTTCTTCACTGGCGGCGGCGCCTCCGGCGCCTTCACCGGCGTCGATTCGACCACCACCGGCGGCGGCGGAGGCGGCAACTCCTGCTTCACCGGCGCTTCCTGCTGCACCACCGGCGCTTCCTGTTGCACCACCGGCGGATCTTCGCCCCCCCTGCCCAAAAACCAGATCGCCGCCCCGCCCAGCCCCAACACCACCAGAAACGCCGCCGCCGCCAGCAACATCTTGTTCTGCGCCACCGGTTGACCCGCTGGAACCTGCACCGGCGTCTGCATCGTCTCCGGCATCCGTAACTGACCCGTCGTCATGTCCGGATGAAACGCCCGCCGCAACGCCCGCGCCATCTCCCCAGCCGTCTCGTAACGGTCGTTCGGATCCTTCGCCAGACACTTGTTCACCACGTGCTCCACCGCCGGCGGTACCTGCGGGTTCAGCGTGTGAACCGGCGGCGGCGGCAGCGTCAAATGCCCGTTCATCACCGTGAAGTCCGTGTCGCCCTCCGCCGGCACAAACGGCGGCCGCCCTGTCAGCATGTCATACAAAACACAGCCAAAACTGTAAATGTCCGACCGGTGGTCAATCTCCCGCGGCCGCGCAATCTGCTCCGGGCTCATGTAATGAACCGTCCCCACCGCCATCCCGGTCCGCGTCAAACGGTCTTCGCCCACCGCCAGCGCAATGCCGAAATCCGTCAGATACGCCTTGTTTTCCGCGTCCAGCAGAATGTTCGACGGCTTCACGTCCCGGTGAACCAGACCCTTCTTGTGCGCGTACTCAAGCGCCTGCCCAATCTCCCAGCCCACCGAATCCACCAGTTCCAGCGGCAGCGGACCCCCGCCCGCCTGCTTCTGGTAGGCCGAAACCGACAGCCCTTCCACGAAATCCATCACCAGGAACCGGTCGTCGCCTTTCACAAGGAAATCAACGACTTCCACGATGTTCGGGTGCCGCAATCCCGCCTGCCGCCGCCCCTCGCTCAAGAACCTCTGCTCATACTCCGGGTTCGTCGTCAGCCGCGTCGATAAACACTTGATAGCCACGGCTTTGCCCAGATCCGTGTGCCGGGCCATCCAGACCATCGCCATCCCACCCTCGCCCAGCTTGCGCTCGAGGATGTACTTGCCCACTTGTTCGCCGGCCTGCATCGCAGCATTATTATAAGCGCTTGCGCGGGGGGAAGCATACCCCCGGCTGCTATTCCGGCAGCCGGAATTCGTTTGCCAGCGTCCTCCGGCAGTTCGCCGACGAGTCCAGCCGGAATACCAGATCGAGGGAGGAACGCGGAGACAGGAATTGTCCAATGTACATGTACATTAGACAATTGTTTTTCGGGGGGGTGTGTGGTGGATGGGGCGCCTGATGGGATTCGAACCCATGACATCCAGAACCACAATCTGGCGCTACTACCGGCTGAGCTACAGGCGCCGCAACTCTTTCATTCTAGCAGGGAAGGGCTACCCGGGCAATCCCGCTTTGCGCCACATTTCCGCCACCCGGCGCTGCACGTCCTCGTCCATCTTCAGCACTTCCGGCCAACGCCGCTGGAAGCCCTCCTGAGGCCACTTTTTAGTGGCGTCGATGCCCATTTTAGAGCCGAAATCGGGCAGTCTGGAGGCGTGATCGAGCGAGTCCACGGGCCCGTGAACGAACTCGATATCGCGCTCCGGGTCGATGTTGTTCAGCGCCCGCCAGGCCACTTCGCTGTAGTTCTGAACATCCACGTCTTCGTCCACGACAACGATGACTTTGGTGAACATTGCCTGGCCGAGACCCCAGATGGCGTGCATCACTTTGCGGGCCTGGCCCGGGTAGGATTTGCGGATCGAGAGCAGCATCAGGTTGTGGAAGACGCCCTCGGCGGGCATGGCCATGTCTCGGATCTCGGGGATCTGCATCTTCATGAGAGGAAGGAAGATCCGCTCGATGGCCCGGCCCATGTAGTAGTCCTCCATGGGCGGCGGGCCGACGATGGTGGTCGGATAGATCGGGTCCTTGCGGGTGGTGATGCAGTCGATGTGAAAGACCGGGTAGTCGTCGTCGAGCGAATAGAAGCCGGTGTGGTCGCCGAAGGGGCCTTCGCGGCGCAATTCGCCGAGTTTGACGTGGCCTTCGAGGACGATTTCAGCCTGGGCGGGGACTTCGAGGTCGCTGGTGATGCATTTGACCATCTCGACGGGTCTGTTGCGGAGGAACCCGGCGATCATCATTTCGTCGAGGTCGGGCGGAAGCGGGAGGATGGCCGAGTACATGGTGGCGGGGTCGGCGCCGAGGGCGACGGCGACGGGCATGGTTTCGACTTTGCCTTCCTTGAGGAGGCGGCGGTAGTGTTCGGCGCCCTGTTTCTGGGTCTGCCAGTGCATGCCGGTGGTCTGGCCGTCATAGACCTGCATCCGGTACATTCCGCAATTGCGCTTGCCGGTTTCGGGGTTCTTGGAGAAGACCATCGGCAGGGTGATGAACGGGCCGCCGTCGCCGGGCCAGCAGGTCAGGACGGGGAATTCGTCGAGGGAGAAGCCTTCGCGGCGGACGACCTCCTGACAGGGGGCGGAGGTGACCATTTTGGGGAAGAAGTTGGTCATGTCCGCGAGTTTGGGCAGCATTTTGAGCTTGTTGATCAGCCCCTGCGGCATCCGCATTTCGAGCATTTCGGTGATCCGGGCGGCGATCTCGCTGACGTCATCGACGCCGAGGGCGAGTTGCATCCGGCGTTCGGAGGCGAAGGCGTTGATCAGGAGGGGGATTCTGGAGCCTTTGGGCTTCTCGAACAGCAGCGCGGGGCCGCCCTGTTTGACGGCGCGGTCGGCGAACTCGGTGA
>DNFG01000121.1:0-1008 GCA_003487005.1 Bryobacterales bacterium | reverse complement strand
GTCGGCGAACTCGGTGATTTCGAGGCGGGGGTCCACCTCGAAGGGAATGCGCTTGAGTTCGCCCGCGCGTTCGAGGGCTTTGATGAAGTCACGAAGATCCTGATGGGCCATGGCAGGCAGATCCCCCCTTACATTTACTATGATGAAGTCTGAAATCATTCAGAAGCAAGGAGTGCTCATGTTTCATCGTGTCGCCCTGGTGACCGGAGCGAGCCGGGGAATCGGCCGCGAGATCGCCCTCACCCTGTGCCGCAGCAATTACGACATCATCGTGGCCTCTCCGGAGATCGAAAATAACGAGACGGTGGCAGAGACGATCCGCCAGTGTGGCGGCGACGCGATGACGCTGAATCTGGACGTCAGTTCCGAGGAATCGGTGAAGGAAGGCGTGGCGGCGGCTCTGAAGAAGATGGGCCGGATCGACGTACTGGTGAACAACGCCGGCATCACGCGGGACGGCCTGGCGATGCGGATGAAGCAGGCGGACTGGAACCTGGTGCTGCAGATCAACCTGACGGGGGCATTTCTGGCCACGCAGGCGGTGATTCCGGCGATGATGAAGGAGCGCTGGGGGCGGATTATCAATATCGCCTCGGTGGTGGGCGAAATGGGCAATGCCGGACAGGCGAACTACGTGGCGTCGAAATCGGGGCTGATCGGGCTGACGAAGTGTCTGGCGAAGGAACTGGCGAGCCGGAACATCACGGTGAACGCGATCGCTCCGGGGTTCATCGAGACGGACATGACGCACGTTTTGACGCAGGAAGTGAAGGATCAGATGATGTCGGTGATCCCGCTGAAGCGGTTCGGCAAGCCGGCGGACATTGCGAACGCGGTGAAGTTCCTGGCGAGCGAGGACGCGAACTACATCACGGGTTCGGTGCTGCGCGTCAACGGCGGGATGTACATGTAGCGCGGGGCGGAAATCGCCTCTAAACCCATTTGGAATCAAAGACCTGACGGGCGAAGCCGGTGGTGGCTGGTGGCCTGTTGCCACGCCTGTCCGAG
>DNFG01000274.1 GCA_003487005.1 Bryobacterales bacterium | reverse complement strand
GCGATCGAGCGGGCTTATGTGGAGGCCGAGGTCCACATCACGCTCGGGTTCATCGAGCAGCACCTGATGGCCGGGTTCAGCGGGGGCCGCAAGCTGGTGGCTCCGGGATTGGCCTGGCAGGAGACCATCAAGCGGCTGCACAGTCCGCATTTCATGAGGGATCCGCGGGCCGTGGAGGGGAGCGTGGAGGAGAATCCGCTCCATCAGGAGTTGCTCGAAATCGCCGGGATGGCCGGGCATGATTTCATCGTGGATGTGGTGATGACCGAGGGGCGGCGGATCGCGGGGGTCTTCGCGGGTGAGCCCCGCGAGGCGCACCGCCAGGGCGTGGAGTTCGTCCGCGAGAAGACGACGGCGCGGCTGCCCGGGCGGGTGCGGGCCGCGGTGACGACAGCGGCGGGGTACCCGCTGGATCTCACTTTTTATCAGGCCGTCAAAGGCATCACCGCGGCAGCGCATATTGTTGAACCCGGGGGAATCATCCTGCTGCTGGCGGCGTGTGATGAAGGCGCCGGAGCGGCGGAGTTTTCCCGTCTACTTAAACAGTCGCCGGACGCGGGGAAATTTCTCAGCGAAATTGCCGATATTCCGGTGACGGTGGATCAATGGCAGTTGGAAAAGCTGGCGCTGGCGTGCCGGACGCACCGGGTCTGGTTCTATACCCCGGGTCTGCCGCAGGAGTACCATGCGAATCTGTGGGGGCGAATCTTCGCGACGGCGCCGGAGGCCTTCGAGGCGCTGGCGGCGGAAGTGGGGGAGGGGGCGGCGGTGCCGCTGATCCCGGAAGGCCCGTACGTGTTCGCGCGAGCCGGAGAAGAACTGACGCCGGTAGCCGCGGGTTGATAGGATCGCCAATATGAGTCAAGCGCTTCCGGAAAAGATAGAGGAGTTTCGCAGCCAGCATCCCGAGGTATGGGACGCGTTCGCGGCGTTGGCGGGCGCGTGTCACGAGCAGGGCGGCCCGCTGGAAGAGCGGGCGCGGCGCCTGGTAAAGCTGGGGCTGGCCGTGGGCGCGCAGCATGAAGGGGCGGTGCATTCAGCGGCGCGGCATGCCCGCGAGGCGGGCTGCACCCCGGAAGAATTGCGGCATGTGGCGATACTGGCGATCACGACGCTGGGCTGGCCGGCGGCCTACGCGGCGCTGCGCTGGATTGGGGACGCGGACCGGCCTTGAGGGTTCGCGAGGCGTTGCGGAGCGCGGTTGACATCCCTTCCGGGGTTGGCTATAGTTCTGAAGTGTCGCACTTTCAACGGTTTGTCGGGACCGGATGGGGCACACGGACCGGGAATGCGGGCTGCGGCGGAGCATCGAATGCGCTACTGCCGGGCTTGCAGGATCTGACCGTGATGGCCATTCCACCGCTTATTGGTTTCCGAACCCGTTGTGAAGTGTCGGGTCGATTGGAGACTGGGGCATGACCAGCAACCAGGACGATCGTCCGGTCGATATGCCGGGCGCATCCGAGGAGAGTTACGAGCAACTGCTCGAGGAATACAGTAACCCGCTTCCAGCCGTGGAGGGGGAAGTGCTGCAGGGCCAGGTCTTGCAGATCACCGAACAAGGGGTGATCGTGGACGTGGGACTGAAGCAGGAGGGCGTGGTGCCTCTGGCGCAGGTGCTGGAGGCGAGCGGAGAGGTTCTGCTGCAGCCGGGAGACCCCATCGACGTGATGGTGGACCGGCGGCGCCAGCCTGCAATCGAAGGATACATCTCACTGAGCCACGAGCGAGCGTCGCAGATTCGTGCGTGGGAGACGCTCGAGAAGGCTTACCGGGAGAACCTGCTGATCAGCGGCCGCGTGCTGGGCCGGGTGAAGGGCGGGTTGAACGTGGATGTGGGTGTGACAGCCTTCATGCCCTCGACCCAGGTGGACCTGCGTCCAATGCACAATCTGGACTCACTGATTGGCCAGGACATCGCGGTGAAGGTGGTCAAGTTGAACCGCCGCCGGGACAACGTGGTGGTGTCGCGCAAGGCGGCGATCGAGGAGGAGTCGAACGTCCGGAAGTCGTCGCTGCTTTCGCATCTGGAAGAGGGCGCGCTGGTGCAGGGCGTGGTGAAGAACCTGACCGAGTACGGGGCGTTCATCGATCTGGGCGGCATTGATGGCCTGCTGCATGTTTCGGATATGAGCCACGGCCGGGTGGCGCATCCGAGCAGCGTGATTCACGTGGGCCAGGAACTCACCGTGAAGGTGCTGAAGTTCGACAAGGACCGCGAACGGATTTCGCTCGGTCTGAAGCAGGTGATGCCGGACCCGTGGGAGACGATCCACGACCGCTACACGCCGGGATTGCGCGTGTTGGGCCGGGTGGTGAGCGTGACGGACTACGGGGCCTTCGTGGAGTTGGAGGCGGGCGTCGAAGGGCTGATCCACATTTCGGAGATGACGTGGTCGCGGCGGATGAAGCACCCGTCGAAGGTGGTCCGGGTGGGCGACACGGTGGAGAGCGTGGTGCTGGAGGTGAAGCCTCCGGACCGGCGCATTTCGCTGGGGATCAAGCAACTGGAAGCCGACCCGTGGACGACGGTGGACCAGCGCTACGCCGTGGGCAGCGTGGTGGAAGGGCGTGTGCGGAAGTTGTCCGAGTTCGGGGCGTTCATCGAAATTGAAGAGGGAATTGACGGGCTTGTGCATGTTTCGGACCTGTCGTGGACGAAGCGCGTGCAGCACCCGTCGGATGTGTTGAAGAAGGGCCAGGTGGTGCAGGCGGTGATCCTGAACATCGACGCCGGCAACCGCCGGTTGTCGCTGGGGGTCAAGCAATTGCACCCGGATGCGTGGGAGACCTTCTTCCGCGCCCATGTTCTGGGGGATGTCGTGAAGGGCCGGGTCTCGCGTTCGGTCGCCTTCGGCATCTTCGTGGAACTGGCGCCTGGGGTGGAAGGACTCTGCCACAGTTCGGAACTGCCCGCGGAGATGCGCGAGCAGGATCCGCCGCTCGCCCTCGAAGCCGAGTACGATTTCAAGATTATTAAACTGAACGAATCGGAACGGCGCATCGGTCTCACGTTCCTTGGCGAAAGCGCCATGGAGGACCGTCAGCGCCTGGAAGAATACCAGCGCCAGGCCGCCGCCGCCACCCACGGTTTCGAAGAGGCGCTCGAATCCGCCCAGGCGTTGATTCGCGAGTCCGAACCCGAACCCGCACCCGCACCCGCACCGGAAGAGGTGGCGGAATCAACCCCGGAACCCGCCGGCGACGCCGGTAATCCAGAAGAGCCACAGGACACCACCCCAGATGACGAAAGCCGACCTGATTGAAGAAGTTGCCCGTGTCGTCGAGTTCAGCCGCAAGGACTCCGAAGTAATCGTCGAAGCCATCTTCGACAGCGTGGTTCGGGCTCTGAAGGAAGATGACAAGATCGAGATCCGCGGATTCGGCAGTTTCCGCACCCGCCAGCGCCAGGCGCGCGTGGGCCGGAATCCGAAGACCGGCGCCCGCGTCGAGGTGCCCGCCAAGCGGATCCCGTACTTCAAGCCCAGCAAGGAATTGAAGGATCTCGTCAACGACGAAGAGACCGGCGAAGCCGCGCCCTCGCTCTAGGAATCTCCGGCGTGGATCATCTCTGGAGCCCCTGGCGGTACCGCTACATCACGGGCGGGACACCCGCCGGGGGCTGTATTTTTTGCCTCAAGGCCGCTGACGGGCAGGATGCGGAAAACCTGGTGGTCGCCCGCGGCCGCCACAATTACGCCCTGCTGAACCTGTATCCCTACACCAACGGCCATCTGCTGATCGCCCCCTACGCGCATCTCGCCCAACTTGAGGATCTGCCCGCGGAAGCGGCCGCGGAATTGATGGCGATGACCCAGGACGCCGTGCGCGCCCTGCGGGCGGTCTATCGGCCCGAAGGCCTGAATTGCGGCATGAATCTCGGTGCGTGCGCGGGCGCGGGCGTCGCCGGACACCTGCACATGC
This sequence comes from Bryobacterales bacterium, assembly GCA_003487005.1. Lineage (GTDB taxonomy): Bacteria > Acidobacteriota > Terriglobia > Bryobacterales > Bryobacteraceae > PNKE01. The sequence continues at coordinate 15,299 of DNFG01000274.1, read as the reverse complement.
ACGTGCTGCCGCGCTGGGGCGGGGATGTCAGTTTCATGACCACGATCGGGGAGACGCGCGTCCTGCCCGAGGAACTGCCCGTCACGTGGCAGCGTCTGCGCGACGCCTGGCCCGCCCGCTAGAAACGGAACGGCCGCCTGCATCGCGAAAGATGGAGACGGCCGGAAGTGGTTCGCGTGGCGTGGCTGGTTATTCCGGTACGACGGGCGCCTGTCCCTTCGGCATCCCGGTACCCGGTTGCACGGGTTTGCCGAGCGGGGCGCCGGGGAAGGCCTGGACCGGTTCCTTCAGGTTCGACGGCAGCACCGTCTGCCGCGTCGAGATGTCGAACAGCGAGAAGATCAGAAAGACCCCGAGGAAGAACAGTCCGCCGACGAAGATGACGGCGTTGAATTTGTCATGACGCAGGTGCATGAAGAACAGCGCCACCAGCGCTCCCTTGATGCTGGCCACCAGAAGCGCCACCACCGTGTTCGCGGCGCCGAAGTCAAACTGCGCAATCCAGACCGTGATGACCGTCAGCACCACCAGAGCGCCCAGAATCGTCATGTAGGTCTTCGGACCCGTAATCGGATGATCGTGTTCGTGCGTATGTTCCATCGTCGTCGCGCTCCTTAGGTCAGCAGGTACATCAGCGGGAAGAGGTAGATCCAGATCAGATCGACCAGGTGCCAGTAGAGGCCGACCATGTCCACGGGGCCGTAGTACTGCGAGGAGAAGTGACCCTTCTGCGCCCGCCAGATCAGCCACGCGATGGCCACCATGCCGAGCAGCACGTGGATGCCGTGCAGGCCCGTCATCATGAAGTAGAAGCTGAAGAACATGAACTGCCCGGGCACAGTGTCGCCCTGATGCGCATAGAACTTGCCCGGCAGCAGCCCTTCATGAAACTTGTGCGAATACTCGATGTACTTCACCACCATGAACGCCCCGGCCAGCAGGAAGGTGGTGGTCAGGTACCCGATCAGCTTCTTCTTCTGGCCCGTCTGCGCGGCCCAGACGCCCATCACCATCGTGAAGGACGACACCAGCAGGACGATGGTGTTCAGCGCGCCCAGACGCCAGTCCAGGTGCGTGTGCGCGGCGATGAAGGCTTCGGGATGCTTCGAGTGCATGATCCCGTAGCCGACGAACAGCCCGCCAAACAGCAGGACTTCGGTCACCAGGAACAGCCACATCCCGATCTTCGAGGCTTCGAACTGCTGCCTCATGTCGATGAAATGGTGCTGCAACCCGGGCGGGTGCGCGTGCTCGTGATGGTCTTGCGAAGGAACGGTAGTGGATTGACTCATGACTCTGCGGCTGGACGCACCCTAGTGCGTGACTCCTTGTTCGCGTTCCACCACCACCGGCACAGGCTGCGGGCGGTAGTCGTAGGGGCCGTGCACCAGCACGGGCGTGTCTTCAAAGTTGTGCGTGATCGGCGGGCTGAGCGCCTCCCATTCGAGCGTCTTGCCGCCCCACGGGTTGCTGGCCACGCCCTTCTTGCCGCGCAGCGACGCCAGCAGCACCGCCAGGCACATGAACAGGCCGAATGCGAGAATCCAGCTGCCGATCGTCGAAAGCACGTGCAATTCCTGGAACTGCTCCAGGTAGTTGTAATACCGGCGCGGCATGCCCCGCGACCCCATCAGGAACTGCGGCAGGAAGGTGGCGTTGAAACCGATGAAGATCAGCGCGGCGGCGATCGCGGCCATCCGTTCGTTGTACATCCGCCCGAACATCTTCGGCCACCAGTAGTGCAACCCCGCCAGCAGGGCGATCATGTTGGAACCGGCCATCACATAGTGGAAGTGCGCGACCACGAAGTAGGTGTCATGCAGGTGGACGTCGGTCGAGAGCGCCGCAAGGAACAGCCCCGTCAGACCGCCGATCGTGAAGATCAGCAGGAAGTTGATGGCGTGGATCATCGGCGCCTTCATGCTGATCGAACCGCGCCACATCGTCGCGATCCAGTTGAATACCTTGATCGCCGAAGGCACCGCGATGAAGAAGGTGATGAAGCTGAAGATCGCGCCCGCGAACAGGCTCATGCCCGCCGTGAACATGTGATGCGCCCACACCAGGAAGCCCAGCAGCGCGATCGCCACCGAAGAGAACGCGATGGCCTTGTAGCCGAAGATCGTCTTCTTCGAGAACACCGGGATCACTTCGGAGATGATCGCCATCGCCGGCAGAATCATGATGTAGACGGCCGGGTGCGAGTAGAACCAGAAGAAGTGCTGGAACAGCACCGGGTCGCCGCCCAGGTTGGGGTCGAAGATGCCCACGCTGAGGACGCGCTCCATCACCAGCAGCAGCAGAGTGATGCCCAGCACCGGCGTCGCCAGGATCTGGATCAGCGCCGTGGCGTACATGCCCCAGGCGAACAGGGGCAGCTCAAACCAGCCCATGCCCGGCGCCCGCATCTTGTGAATCGTCGCGATGAAGTTGACGCCCGTGAAGATCGACGAGAAGCCGAGTACGAACGCCGCCAGCACCATCATCGAAACGCCGCCGCCCGTGGTGGACGAATACGGGGTGTAGAAGGTCCAGCCCGTGTCCACGCCGCCGAGGATCAGCGTGCTCAACGCCATGAGCGCGCCCACGACGTAGATGTAGTAGCTGGTCAGGTTCAGCCGGGGGAAGGCCACGTCCTTGGCCCCCAGCAGCAGCGGCAGGATGAAGTTGCCCAGTGCCGCCGGAATGCCGGGGATGATGACGAGGAACGTCATGATCGCGCCGTGCAGGGTGAACGCCCGGTTGTAGAGTTCGGCGTCCATGATCGTCGGACCCGGGGTGAGCAGTTCCAGCCGGATCAGCAGCGCCAGCAGCCCGCCGGTGATCATGAAGAACACCACCGACCACAGGTACATCAGGCCGATGCGTTTGTGATCGACTGTCGTCAGCCAGCTCCACAGACCCTTCGTCGAATCCAGATAATCGGCGTGAGCCCCGGCGCCGTGCCCGTTTGCGTGCATTACGTTCTCGCTCGCCATCTTGCAGTGCTCGTCCTTTCCCTCGCTCGCTTCCCTCTACTGCAACGACTTGATGTACTCGATCATGCCCAGCAGTTCGCGCTCGCGCAGCAAACCCTGGAAAGTCGGCATGATCGGCTCATAGCCCTGCACCACCACCGCGTTCGGCACCAGAATCGATTCGCGGATGTAATTCTCGTCCACAACATGTTCCTTGCCGTCAGTGCCGCGCTCCATCTTGCCCCAGATCCCTTTGAACGTCGGGCCCTGCCCGCGCGTCCCGTCGATCGAGTGGCAGGTCGCGCAGCCCTTGTTCTCATAAACCAGCTTGCCCAGATCCTTCAGCGGCATCTTGCGCACCTGCTCGTCGCCCTCGCGGAGAAACACTTCATACTCTTCCGGCGTATCCACATAGATGCGCGCCAGCATGTCCGAGTGGCCCTTCCCGCAGTATTCCGTGCAGTAGACCTGATGCACGCCCGGTTCGGTCGCCGTGAACCACATCTCGGTGTAGCGCCCCGGCAGCACGTCGCGCTTCAGCCGGAAGGCGGGCACGTAAAAGGAGTGGATCACGTCCTCGGCATGCATGATCAGCTTCACGGGCTTGTTCACGGGCACGTGGAGGTCGTTCAACGCCCGCGTGCCATCCGGGTACTCGAACTCCCACAGCCACTTCTTGCCCGTCACCACGATCTCCATCGCGTCGTTCGGCGCCACCCACGCGCTCACGTAACCCTTGAAGCCCCAGAAGAAGATCAGCATCACCACGGCGAGCGGGATCAGGCTCCAGATCAGTTCGAGCCGCGTGTCGTGCGTGATGTGCGGCGTCACTTCATCATCCGACCGCCGCTTCCAGCGCTTCGCCGCGTAGAAGATCAGCGCCCCGTTGAAGAAGAAAAAGAAGATGGTCAGCAGCGTGATGAAGATGTACAGACCATCAACGTCGGAGGCGTGCGTCGCCGCCGGAGTGCCCAGAAGGAAATCGCGAAACCAGGTCATTATGCGTTCACCATCAACTTGCCGGCGCGCGTCAGCTCCCGTTCACGGCGCCAGAATCGAAACAAAAACGTGCCCATCACCAACAGCAGCAGCGCCCCGCCACCGCGCATCACATTGCGCGCAAAAAGCGTGTACGACCGCGCTTCTGGATCGTAATGGAAGCAATACAGCAGAAATTTCTCCACCGACATCCCCATCTTGCCCTCGGCCGCTTCGGCCAGCGCCAGCCGGATGTCCATCGGCTTGAACTTCACCCCGTACAGGTACCGCGAGATCTTGCCCTCCGGCGTCAGCACGAAAATCACCGCCGAGTGCGCGTACTGGCCCGTCTTCGGATCCAGTTTGTAGCCAAAGCCCACCTGTTCGGCCAGCCTCGCCGAACTGCCGTTGTAGTCGGTCAGGAAGTGCCAGCCCGGCGCCTCCCGCTCGAACGTCGCCAGGTAGGCCGCCTTCTTGTTGCGCGCGATGCCATAGTTCTCGGTCGGATCGATCGAGATCGTCACGATCTCGTACTCCTTGCCCGGCGTCCACGCGATCCGCCGGATCGCCTCCGTCTGCGCGTTCAACACCAGATTGCAAAGCATCGGGCACGTGTAATAAACCAGATTCAAGATCACCGGCCGCCCCGACTCGAAGTACGTCCGCAGCGGCTTCTGATAGCCGTCCTCGGCCGTGAATTGCAGGTCGAGGTTGATTGACTCGCCCAGACGCTCCTCCACACCCACGCCCTCCAGTTCGGCCGGCGTTTCGTGGGACAGGCGCTGCGCCGCCGCCGGCGCTGCCGCCAGCATCACGGCAATCACCACGGCCACGAGGGCCAGCCAGCTAGTTCTGAGCAGGGGGAACAGCATTTTTAGTCGTCGTCGCGGACTCATTCTGCGCATCGGCCGCCTTCAGGGCATCACCTGCCGCGCCGCCGGGCGGTTCGGGCTTCGCCGGATACGCCGTCGTGTTGTAGAACACCTTCCCGGCTTCCGTCTCGGCCACCAGTAACTCCATCGCCCGGTCGATCGGCAACCGGACCAGGCCCTTCTCTTTGTCGATGTACGAGTACTTGTAAAGATGCGCATCTTCACGCTCCTGGATCGCCTGGAGGTCCTTCGACGCCACCCCGCTGTACTGTTCGAACTCCACCTTCTCGTAAGCCACCATGTACAGCCAGTACACGCCCACGATCATCCCCACCAGCACCACGATCACCGATCCCGAAACCAGCGCAATCAGCCCGCTCTTCGGCTCGTGACGGTCAAAACCCTCTTCCGGGCGCGGCAGTTGAATGTTGGGATTGTCCATCTTGCGTCTCTCCTTTCCCGTCTCCCTGCCTACACGTTGTGGAACGCCAGCGCCTTGCTCAGACGCGGATCGCCCACCGGAATCAGCGGCTTCTCGCGGAAACCGGACCAGAACACCAGGCCCATCGAACCGCCCACCGCCGCCATCGCCGCCAGGTTGATCCACGAAAACGCGAACCCGTGCGGGTGGAACACCGGCATCACCTGCCAGTACAGATCCACAAAGTGCATCAGCAGCAGCCAGCCCGCGAAGAACGCCAGCACGCCCCGCTTCCGCTTCATCGCCCGCGGCATCAGCGCGAAGAACGGCACCACGAAGTGGCCCGCCACCAGCAAAACCGAAACCCACAACCACGAGCCTTCCAGCCGGTGCTCAAACCACAGAATCTCTTCCGGCAGATTGCCGTACCAGATCAGCATGTACTGCGAAAACGACGTGTACGCCCAGAACACCGTCAGCGCGAACAGCCACTTGCCCAGATCGTGATAGTGCTCCTCGTTGATCGTGTGCGTCAGATATCCGGAACGCCGCAGTCCCAGGCACGCGATGATCAGCGTCGCCATGAAGGCCAGCGCACCGCCCGTCAGGAAGATCACCCCGAACATCGTCGAGAACCAGTGCGGGTCCAGCGACATGATCAGATCGAACGCCAGCACCGAGCCGCCCAGGAACAGCACGATCACGCCCGGCGCCGACCACTTCTCCGCCGCGAACGTGTGCTGCAGGCTGCCGCTCTCGTCCTGCTTCCGCGTGTGCGACCAGAGCCGCGTCGCGAAGAAGCTCAGAATCAGCAGCACCCCGAAGTTCCGGATCAAAAACCATTTGTCGTTCAGATAAGACAGCTTCTGCGACAGAATCGGATCCTTCGCCGCCTCGGCGTGCGACCAGTGGTACAGTTCATGAATCCCGAAAGCCAGCGGGATGAACAGCACCACGAAGACCGGCATCGAGCGCATCAGGCTCTCCATCAGCCGGCGCACGGTCACGCTCCAGGCCGAGCCCGTCAGGTGCTGCACCATCACATAAAACGTGGCGCCGATCCCGATCGACAGGAAGAACAGAAACGCCACCAGATACGCCGGGAAAAACTCTTTGCGGTCCGTCAGAAATCCAGCCGCCACTCCCAGCCACCCGGCCAGGGCGACGAAGGCGAACGCGTTGCGTCCGCTCGTCCACGTCCCGGCGGGCAGGAAGTAGTTATCGGCTTTGTGCGCGTGGTCGTGATGAGTATGGGCCATGGCGCTTTCGGTTACCTCACTTGGGCCTGGATCTCGGCCGGAACGTCACTCATATTGCCCTTCCAGGCCCGCTGCAGCGCGCGAATGTAGGCCACGATCGCCCAGCGGTCCTTCTCGGGTATCTGTTTCGCGTAGCCCGGCATCGACCGCCGGCCATTCGCGATCACGTGATAATACTCGCCATCCACGAACGCCGCGATCCGCTCTTCATGCAGGTTGCCCGGCACCCAGATCGCCTTCGACGGCACAATCCCCTTGCCCGTCCCCGTCCGGTCGTGACACGGCGCGCAGTAGATGTTGTACCGCTGCTGCCCGCGCTCCAGCAGTTCCGCCGTCATCGGCTCCGGATTGCGCGCCACATACAGCCCCGCCTCCGTAATGCCCGTCGAGTAGGCCACGTCGGGACGATACGTCTCCTGCGACACCACCCCTTCCACCGGACGCCGCGACGCCCGCCCGTCCGTGAAGAACGGGCTTTCCGCCTGCGGCTTGTACTTGTCCTGCTTCTTCATGTCGAACCACACCCACACCGGAGGCTGCCGCGAAGTGAAGTTCGAACACGCCGTCGAGAGCGCGCTCAACGCCAGCACCCCCAGAATGACCGCCGCGCGCCGGCGGAGCGATGTACTCAAGAAACTCATGGCTGCTCCCTTTACGCCTCCACCAGTTCGCTGTGCCGGCTTCCGGCCGCGTCCAGGAAGGCCACCGCTTCCGCCGCGTCAAACTTCGGGTCGGTCGCCTCGATCGCCAGCAGAAACCGGTCATTCGTCGCCCCGGCCCACTTCGTGAAGTTGAACGCCGGGTGGTAATACTGTGGCAGCTTGTTCAGCGCCAGCATCCCCAGCACCGCCCCGAACGCCGACAGCAGCACGCTCAACTCGAACATGATCGGAACTGAAGGCTCGAATGCGAACAGCGGCTTGCCCGCGATCACCAGCGGATAATCCACCGCGCCGGTCCACCACTGCAGAAGCACCGCCAGTGTCAGCCCGGTGAGGCCGCACACTATGACGATCTTGCCCAGCGGCGAGCGGCCTTCGCCCAGCGCCTCGTCGATCCCGTGAATCGGGAACGGCGTGTACGCTTCCAGCTTCGTGTAGCCCGCCGTCCGTGCCGTCCGGATCGCGCGCAGCAGGTCTTCCGGCGTGTCGAAATCACCGATCACGCCATAATGCGCCCCCGTCACGGCCGGCTTCAGAAAGCCCGGCAGCGGCAGGCGGTCGAGAATGCGGTCGAGAGTCGCCATCTTAGTGCGCCACTCCCTTCTGTTCGTTGATCTGCTGGTGCAGCACGCCCTTCACTTCCGAAATCGCGATCGCCGGCAGGAACCGCAGGAAGAGAAGGAACAGGGTCATGAACAGGCCCATCGTGCCCACGAAGGTTGAAATGTCGATGATCGTCGGCGAGAAGTATCCCCACGAGGAAGGCAGGAAGTCCCGGTGCAGCGAGGTCGCGATGATCACGAACCGCTCGAACCACATTCCGATGTTGATGAAGATCGACAGCACGAACATCACCGGAATCGAAGTCCGGAACCGCTTGAACCAGAAAAACTGGGGCGATATCACGTTGCACAGAATCATCGACCAGTAAGCCCACCAGTACGGCCCGAACGCCCGGTTCACGAACGCGTACCGCTCATATGGGTTCGCCGAGTACCACGCGATGAAGAACTCCGTTCCATACGCGAAGCCCACCATCATGCCCGTCGCCAGCATCACCTTGCACATGTTCTCCAGGTGCTTGATCGTGATCAGGTTCTGCAGGTTGTACACATAGCGCGCCGTCACCATCAGCGTCACCACCATCGCGAAGCCCGAGAAAATCGCGCCCGCCACGAAGTACGGCGGGAAGATCGTCGTGTGCCACCCCGGAATCACCGATGTCGCGAAGTCGAATGACACGATCGAGTGCACCGACAGCACCAGCGGCGTCGAAAGCCCCGCCAGCAGCAGGTACGCCAGTTCATAGTGCCGCCACTGCCGCGCCCCGCCGCGCCAGCCGAAACTCATCACCCCGAAAATCACCTGCCGGATCCGCGTCTTCGCCCGGTCCCGCAGCGTCGCCAGATCCGGAATCAGCCCCACATACCAGAACAGCGCCGACACCGTCGCGTACGTCGAAACCGCGAACACGTCCCACATCAGCGGGGAACGGAAGTTCTGCCACATATTCAACGCCTCGTTCGGCATCGGGAACAGCCAGTACGCCGCGCGCCACGGCCGCCCTGTGTGGAACAGCGGATAAATGCCCGCGCACGCCACCGCGAACAGCGTCATCGCTTCCGCCGCCCGGTTGATCGACGTCCGCCATCGCTGCCGGAACAGGAACAGAATTGCCGAGATCAGCGTCCCCGCGTGCCCGATGCCGATCCACCACACGAAGTTCGTGATGTCCCAGCCCCAGCCCACCGGCGAGTTGTTGCCCCACACCCCGATGCCCGTCGTCACCAGGTAGCCCAGCGACGCGAACAGCACGCCCGCCAGCAGCATCGAAATGCCCAGCGCCACGTACCACTGCTTCGGCGGAGCCTGCTCCGTGATCGCCGCGACCTTCTCGGTGACATCGGCGTAGGTCATCCCGCCGGTCACCAGCGGCGGGTTGAGTTCCATGCGTGGATCGATTGCTAAATCAGCCATGACGTTTAGGCAAGCTCCGGATTGGGGTTGCGCAACTTCGCGAGATACGTGGTCCGCGGACGCGTGTTCAGCTCTTCGAGCAGCTCATAATCGCGCTGCTGCTTCTTCAGCTTCGACACCCGCGATTCGGGATCGTTGATGTTGCCGAAGGCGATCGCCTCGGCGGGACACGCCTGCTCGCAGGCGCTCTTCACTTCTCCATCGGCCAGCGTCCGGCGCCCCTGCGCCTTCGCTTCGATCTTCTTCTCCTGGATCCGCTGCACGCAGTAGTTGCACTTCTCCATCACCCCGCGCATGCGCACCGTCACGTCGGGGTTGAACACCATCTTCGTGCTCTCCTCGATCCCCTTGTGATACTCCAGGAAATTGAACCGCCGCACTTTGTACGGACAGTTGTTCGCGCAATACCGCGTCCCCACGCAGCGGTTGTACGCCATGTCGTTCAAACCTTCCGCCGAGTGCACCGTCGCCGCCACCGGACACACCGACTCGCACGGCGCGTTCTCGCACTGCTGACACGCCATCGGCTGCGTCACCACCTGCGGATCCTCTTCCGAACCCGTGTAATACCGGTCCATCCGGATCCAGTGCATCTCGCGGCCCCGCCTCACCTGATCCTTGCCCACCACCGGAATGTTGTTCTCGCTCTGGCACGCCACCACGCACGCATTGCAGCCGATGCACGACGTCAGATCGATCGCCATCCCCCACTGGTAGCCCTGCGAGTAATCAAACCCCTGATACATCGACACCCGCGGCGGCGAATGCACCATGTGCTTGAAGTGGTCCGGATGCTCGCGATACTCCGCCAGCGCCGCCTCCAGCACGATCGGCCGGTTCTCCATCGAGTGGTGTTCCTGCGTCGTCACCAGCTGGTAGCTGCCGCTTCCCTTTTTGACATCCGCCCCGGCCGCGATCTGGAAGCCCGCCACCGTCCGCAGCGGCTCCACGCTGTGCCCCACGTCCTTGCACACGCGCCCGCACGCCGTCCGGCCGTATCCGAGCGACAACGAAACCGACTTGTCCGCGTGCCCGGGCTGCACCATCGCCGGCGCCTTCACCTCGCGGCCGTTCACCTTGATCGTCAGGTAATCGCCGTCCTGCACGCCCAACTCCGTCGCCGATGCCGGGCTGATCAACGCCGCGTTGTCCCACACCAGCTTCGTCATCGGATCCGGCGCTTCCTGCATCCACGCGTTGTTCGCGTAACGCCCGTCCCACGCCGAAGCCGACGCGTAAAACACCACTTCCCATCCATCCGCCGCCGCTTTCAGCCCTTCCTGGACCTTCGCCAGCACCGCCGGAGCCTGCGCCGCCGCCGGAGCCACCGGGAACTCCGTCCCTTCCACAAAACCGTCGTACAGCGCCTTCTGCCACCGCTTCGCCGCTTCCCCGCCCCACTGCGACGTCCAGTAGCTCTTCACCACGTCGTGCCCGCTCACCCGCTCGCCCCGCGCCAGCGCGGCCGCCACTTCCAGCGCGCTCTTGCCTTCATACAGCGGCGCGATCAATGGCTGTTGGACCGACGCCAGACCGTTCAACGCCCGCCCGTCGCCCCACGCCTCGAACACATGTGCTTCCGGCAACCGCCATCCGGCCGCCTGCCACGTCTCGTTCTCATCCGCCGTCAGCGCCACCACCGACTCGGCCTTGGTCAGAGCTTCGCCGAAGCCCAGATCCGCTGGCAGCGTGTACACCGGGTTGCCCCCGAGCACAACCACCGTCTTCACCTTGCCCGACTTCAGGTCGTCCGCCAACTGCTTCACCCGCGCCAGCGAATCCGACGGATTCGAAACCACCGGACGCGTGTACACCACCGTCTCGCCCGTGTTGCCCAGCGCCTGGTTGATCAACGCCACCAGCGCGTGCACCGCCGCCGGTTGCCGCGGCCCCGCCACCACCACCGAACGCCCGCGCTGCGCCAGCAGATCCTTCGCCACCGCCGACACGAACTTCTCGCTCTTGCCGCCCGGGTTGCCCAATACCTTCAATTCGCCGCCCGAGACGTTCAACTCCTTCGCCAGCGCCATCGCCAGCGCACCCACTTCCGACGCCCGCACCCGCACCCGGTGGTCCGCCATCGCTCCCGTCAGCGTGAAATTCGCCTCCGCCGCGTACAGCCGGTTCATCCCGCTCTCCGGCGTGTCCACCCGGCGCTTCTTCGAAAACTGCTTCACCGGCAGCACCGACACCGCGTCCAGACCCAGGAAATCCGCGTCCAGCGCCACCACCACGTCCGCTTTGTCGAACTGATAGTGCGCTTCCAGCGCCTGCCCGAACGCCATCTCCGCGCCCGCCCGCGCGTTGTCGAAACTCACCGAGTCATACTCAACCCACTGCGCCCCGGGGAACTTCTTCGCAAACTCGCCCCGCACCGCTTCCAGCGATGGCGACGACGACCGCTCCGCCAGCACCCGGATTCCCGACCCGTCGCCCGCCTGCTCCGGCGAAAACGCCTTCATCGCCCAGCCGTAAAACTCGTCCCACGTCGTCCGCGACGTCCCCTTGTGCACCTGCTTCGCCCGGTCCGGATCATACAATCCCAGCACCGTCGCCTGCGCATGCGCGTTCGTCGCGCCCAGCGAGTACGGATGCCGCGGATTGCCTTCCACCTTCGTCGGACGCCCGTCGTGACACTGCACAATCAGGCCCGTCGCCGCCCCGCCCGTCGTCACCGCCGTCGCGTAATGCACCGGCTTGCCGTGGATCAGCGTCTCCACGCCCTTCGCGTGCGGCAGAATCGGCTCCACCGGACGCCGGCATGCCGTCGCCCCGGCCAGTCCGAAACTCGCCGCCATCAGCTTCAGCAGATTCCGGCGCGATCCGCTTTCGAGCATTTCGGATGCATTTTCCTGAAATTCCCTCTCCACCCAACGGGTGAATTCAGGATTCTGCTCCATCGCGTCAAGACTGCGCCAATACTTTTTCCCGGTGACGCCCTGGGGATTGATCTGGATCAATTCGCTCATTTGATTCCAAAAGGTCCGAATATTCTCGACTTACCGGTGGCAGCCCGAACAGTTCACGGGCGGGTTGATATTCTTCGCTTCCCTCAATTGCCGGCCCAGTTCCGCCGCGTCTCCCTCCGGCTTCCAGTCCAGCTTGGTTACGAATTCCACCGGGCGCAAGTGCGCGTCCGGATTGCGGTGACAGTCCAGGCACCACGCCATCGACAGCGGCGATACCTGCTTCACTTCCACCATCTGGTCGATCCGTCCGTGACACGACACGCACGAAACCCCCGCCGTCACGTGCGCCTGATGGTTGAAGTACGCGTAGTCCGGCAACCGGTGCACCTTCACCCACTGAATCGGCGCCCCCGTTGCGTACGACTCCCTCACCAACTGCAGTTTCGGGCTCTTTTCCTTCACCTGCGCGTGGCAGTTCATGCACGTCTCGGTCGGCGGCACCGCCGCGAACGCCGCGTTCTCCACCGACGTGTGGCAGTACCGGCAGTCCATCCCGAGGTTGCCCGCGTGCAACTTGTGAGAAAATCCCACCGGCTGCACCGGCGTGTACCCGGTGTCCAGTTGATTCGGATGCAAGAGGTAGCCCAACACCCCGCCCACCAGGCCGAGGGTCACTACCACGACCCCCGCGATCACTCGCAGGTTCGTGTCAAACTTCTTGGAGAAGATGGCGCTCATTCCAATATGTCTTTTGTCAGCTAGATTTCGGACTTGAACATGCCTTTTGCCCCTCTGTTTCCGGCAAAGGCTCGAAGCTGTAGTTTACAACATCAAACAGCTTACTCTGTACACCTGGATTAGTTTTTTTCTAGCATAGCCGTAGAAATTCTGCAATAGGAGAAAAAATTCTTGCCAGACCGTAACGCCGGAGACCCTCCTCTTCAGGGCTGGCCGCCACGCCCCCTCACCGGCTTCTCCCGCCGCTTTGGCGACCTCCGCGTCCGCCCTAAGTTGATGGTTCTGCACAACGCTTTCTTCCTCATCCTCACCCTCGGCGTCTACTTTTCCATCCTCCCCCTCGTCGAAAGCCGCCTCGCCGCCGCCCGCGCCCGCGAGATCAGTCTCATCTGGAATACCTTCTCCGCCGTCACCCCCGACCGCGGCGAACACGAACTCCGCTTCTACGACCTCACCGCCGGTTCCGGCGACGAACTCGGCCTCCCGCCCGCCGCCCAAACCTGGATGCGCGACTTCCCCGGCCGCGTCTGGCAGCGTGAACCCACCTCCGAACACATCTTCAAACTCTTCCCCGGCGCCCCCGGCCGCTACTACCGTCTTCGCCTTCCCATCGCCTTCTACGACAGCCTCCTCCTCTCCGCCCGCCTCGCCCTGTTCGCCGTCCTTGGCGCCCTCTACGTCCTCGCCGTCCTCCTCCTCGAACTCCTCATCATGCCCCGCTACGTCTACCAACCCCTCCAGTTGATGCTCCACGCCGATGCCGCCACCCGCCGCGGCGACCGCGACCAGGAACTCATCCCAGAGGCCTACATCCCCGGCGATGAAATCGGACAGATCATGCACTCCCGCAACGAGGCCATCACCACCCTTCGCCGCCAGGAAGACCACCTCGCCGAAGCCCTCCACCGCCTTGAAGCCAAAAATCAGCAACTCGAAACCGCCAAACGCAACCTCGAAGCCCAGGACCGCCTCGTCTCCCTCGGCCTCCTCAGCGCCAGCGTCGCCCACGAAATGAACACCCCCCTCGCCGTCCTCCATGGTTCCCTCGAGAAACTCCAGGAAACCCTCCCCGATCCCGCCACCCAGGCCCGCCTTCAGCGCATGCAGCGCGTCACCGGACGACTCCGCAATATCTCCGCCGGCCTGCTCGACTTCGCCCGTGTCCGCCGCCGCGAATTCACCCCCGTCCCCCTCCGCGACCTCATCGAAGAGTCCTGGCAACTCGTCGCCATCGACGAACGAGCCTCCTCCGTCTCCTTCCTTAACTCCGTCCCCGACTCCGCCCGCGTCCTCGGCAACGCCAGCCAACTCGTCCAGGTCTTCGTCAACCTCCTCCGTAACGCCCTCCATGCCGTCGACCCGGGCCGCCCCGGACACCCCGGAGGCCGCGTCCAGGTCGCCGCCCGTCCCTCCACCCTCGACGGCCGGCCCGCCCTCGCCGTCTCCGTGGAGGATAATGGTCCCGGAATTCCCGAGGACATCTTGCCCGAAATCTTCGAAGTCTTCGTCACCACCCGCCTCGATGCCCACGGCACCGGCCTCGGCCTCGCCGTCGCCGAAGGCATCGTCAGCCAGCACCACGGCCGCATCTCCGCCGCCAACTGCCCCGCCGGTGGCGCCCGCCTCGAAGTCACCCTCCCCTGCCCCCCCAACGAAACGGAGACTCCATGACCACCCGCGCCGACTCCCAAACCCCGGATCCGTCCCCCGGTCTCATTCACGTCGCCATCCTCGACGACGACCCCGACTTCCTCACCTACATCGAGGACTTCCTCAACGACGAAGGCCTCTACTCCGCCCGCCCCTTCACCAATCCAGCCGACCTCTTCGACGCCGCCGCCGTCCACCGCCCCGATATCGTCCTCCTCGACATGAAAATGGGCGAACACCGCGGCGATCGCGTCCTCGAACTGCTCACCCAGCGCTTCCCCGGCCTCTGCGTCATCATCGTCACCGGCTACCCCTCCCTCGAGGACATGCGCGCCACCTTCAAACTCAAAGTCTTCGATTACCTCGCCAAACCCTTCTCCCTCGCCCAACTTCGCCAGACCCTCGCCAACGCCGCCGAAGCCTTCAACCTCGGACGCGCCCCCCAGGACCGCCTCCGCGAAAAACTCGGCCACAAAATCCGGATGCTCCGCGCCGAACGCGACTGGTCCCTCAAGGAACTCGCCGCCGAATCCCACCTCAGCGTCTCCCAAATCTCCTCCATCGAACGCGGCGCCAATCTCCCCTCCATCGAAAGCCTCCTCGCCATCGCCCGCGCCTTCGACAAGAAACCTTCAGACATTCTCTCAGCTATTGACTTCTAACCCAATGACCCGCCGCGACTTTCATCTCCTCGCCAGCGCCCTCCCGGCCGCCGCCCAGTCCCGCCCGGCCGTCCAACCCCTCGAAATCGGCTCCCGCCTCGAACTCGCCATCGACCACCACTGGGTCGACTCCCTGAACGGCGCCGAACTCCGCCCCGGCGCCCCCATCGACGCCGGCCTCGCCTTCCCCCTCGACCACCCCTGGGAGGGCGCC
>DNFG01000132.1 GCA_003487005.1 Bryobacterales bacterium | reverse complement strand
ACGGGGCAGTAGGCGGTGGAGAGGCCGAGTCCCGGGCCGCGGCCGATGTCCTTGGTGGTGAAGAAGGGTTCGAAGAGATGCGAGAGGGTGCCGTAGACAGTGGAGAGGCCGAGGCCCGTGCCGCGGCCGATGTCCTTGGTGGTGAAGAAGGGTTCGAAGAGATGCGAGAGGGTGCCGGCGTCCATGCCACAGCCATCATCGGAGACGGCGAGGAGGACGTAGTCACCGGAGAGGACGCCGGGGTGTTGGGGGCGGTGGTTCTGGTTGAAGGCGGTGTTTGCGGTGCGGATGGTGATCTTGCCGACGCCGGAGATGGCATCGCGGGCATTGACACAGAGGTTGGTAAGGATTTGGTCGACCTGGCTGGGATCGAGGAAGACGGGCCAGAGTTGGGGGCCAGGGAGCCAGAGCAGTTCGATATTCTCGCCGATGAGGCGGCGGAGGAGCTGGATCATTCCCTCGACGGTGGAGTTGAGGTCGAGGACGCGGGGGGTGACGGTCTGTTTGCGGGCGAAGGCGAGGAGTTGGCGGGTGAGGTCGGCGGAGCGCTGGGCGGCCTTGCGGATCTGTTCGAGGTCGGCGTGGAGTTTTTCGTCGGGGGGGATGGTGTGGAGGGCGAGTTCGGTCTGACCGAGGATGACGGTGAGCATGTTATTGAAGTCGTGGGCGACGCCGCCGGCGAGGCGGCCGATGGACTCCATTTTCTGGGCCTGGACGAGTTGGGATTGGAGTTTCTCGCGTTGTTCCTCGGCGCGTTTGAGGCTGGTGAGGTCGATATCGATGCAGAAGAGTTCGACGTCGCGGCCGGGGACATGGACGAGGGCGTGGGAGGAATAGACGGGGATGAGGGAACCGTCCTGGCGCATGAGGTTCATTTCGGAGGCGGGCTGGGCGATGCCGGTGGCGGCCATGGAGCGCATGGCGGCGGCGACGTCATTGCGCAAGTCAGGAGGGATGATGAGGTCGAGGAGGTTGCGGCCGATGGCCTCGCCGGCGGAGTAGCCATAGAAGGATTCGGAGGCGCGGTTCCAATAGCGGACGGTGCCGTCGAGGGAGTAGCCCTGGACGGCGACGGTGGCGACATTCTGGAGGATGCCTTTGAAGCGTTCCTCGCTTTGGCGGAGGTCCTCGTCGGCCCAGACGCCCATGAGGATGCGGGTGGACTCGGCGAGGAGGTTCTGTTCGCGGGCCGTCCATTCGCGATGGCGGCGGCATTCGTCGAGACCCAGGAAGCCACAGAACCGGGCGCCGATGAAGAGGGGGGCGACGAGGACAGAGAGGATGCCCTGGAGGTGGAGCAATTCCCGCAGTTTCTCGTCGGGGATCTGGCCGATATCGGAGCAGCAGATCTCGCCGCAATTCATGAGAGTGGAGATCCACCACTCCCCGAGGCTGGCGGGAAGACCCTGGAGGTTGTCGATCTGGGGAATGACGCCGGGGGCGGTCCATTCGGCGGTATTGTCGATGGTTTTGGAGGTGTGGTTGAAGGTGAAGATGTAGGCGCGGCTGACGTCGATGGTTTCGCCAAGCTGGGCGAGGAGGATCTGCTGGAAGCGGGACCGGTCCCGGGACTGGAAGGCTTCGGTGGCGAGGCGGCCGATGAGATCCCGGTCGGCGCGTTCGCGGCGTTCGGCGGCTTCGGCGAGTTTTTTGTGGGTGACATCGCGAGAGATGATCATGGCGCTGTCGCCAGAGGCCATGACGATTCTCGCTTCGAAATGTCCGGAGCCGCCACCGCGCTGGATTTGATACTCGTAGATCTGCGGTTCCTGGGTCTGGAAGAGTTTGCCGATACTGGCGAGGGTGTTTGCCGTCATTTCCGGGGGCAAGACTTCGGAGACATGTTTATTGAGGAACTCGTGTGGGGGGTGGGCGAGCGAATCCGGACGGTTGGTGTGGCAGTCGAGGAAAAAGCCGTCCTTGCTGATGACGAACATCAGGTCGGGGATGGCGGAGACCAAGGCGCGATTGCGGGCCTCACTCTGGCGCAGTTCGGCTTCGACGAGGTGGCGTTCTTCCTCGAGCGAGAGGGCGCGCGCGAGCAGTTGAATGGCGCTGATTTCGGCCTGGGTGAAATTCCGGGGTTTTGTGTCGACGACGGCGAGGGAGCCGACGGTATGGCCTCGCAACTGGACGGGATGGCCGAGGTAGGATTCGAGGCCATACTTGCGGACGGCGGGGTCGGTGCGTTCGTAGGGTGTGCCGGCGAGATGGTTCAAGACGACGGTCTGGTCGCGGCCAAGGATGGTGGCCTCGTGGCAGATGTGGCCATGGGCGGCGTCCCGGCGGGGCATGTCCGGGGGCAGGTGGTGGCCGCTCCAGACTTCGAGTGAGGATCTGGTCTCGTCGAGGCGGTTGTAGAGGGCGGCGGCGGCGCCGGTGAGTTCACAGGCGGCGCGGACGATGCGATCCATGTTCTGGCGGGTGCCGGGACCGAGGTCGAGGAAGACAGAGGAGAGAGCTTCGGCGGTTTCGCGAAGGGATTCGCGCTCCTGTTCGGCGTTTTTGCGCGCGGTGATGTCGTGGACGAGGCTGATCAACCCGGCCGGCCGGGTTGAT
>DNFG01000351.1 GCA_003487005.1 Bryobacterales bacterium | reverse complement strand
GAGTTCGGGCGTGTCCTCTTCCGATCTAGCGCCGCCAGCGCCACCCGGCCGTCCGCTTCATCCACCCAGAATCGCTCGACGCGCGCCTCGCCGATGGCAAAGACCCGCCATTCAGCGCCTCCATCCCGGGTGCTGAAAATTTGCCCGTCGCTGCCCCCGGCATAGATCGACTCCCCGGCGCCGGCAGCGGCCGTCATCATCCGGCCCAGTTCGGCCCCCACCCGTTCGCGGAGCAAATGCCGGGGATCGGCCTCGGACACCCGGACCCACCCGGCCTTCTGGCCGGGAAGCCATTCGACAACCTCCGTGCCATCGCCAGCGGCGACCGCCACGCGCAACCGGCGCCCGTCTTCGGGCAGATCAAGCAGTGCCCGGACGGGAAGATTCGGCAGTCCTTCGTTCAGCCCGATCCAGGTCCGGCCCGCGTCGTGGGTCAGCCAGATGCCGGTTTCTGCGGCGACGGCGACACGGTCCGCGGCGCCGGGATCCGGCGCCAGATCGTGAATCCGGCCGCCAAGCAGCGACTCGCCCTGCCACTCGGTCAGGTTTTCCCAGGTTCGGCCATCGTCGGCTGACCGGTACAGATGCTGGCCCCCGGCATAGACCCAGCCCGACGCCGTCGCCATCCGTCGCAGCGGCGCGCCATCTTCCATCCGGCCCGCCGGCGCGGCGGCGAAGGCCGGGGGCGCTTCCGAGGATGAAGGCGCCCAAGTCTCCCAATCACTGGTGGCGAACTGCCGTCCATCGGAAAGCCGGAGGTGGAGCCGCCCTTCGGCGGAAAACCACAGCCGCTCCACGGGGCCGCCCGCGGGCGACGGCAAGCCCAACAGACGCAGTGTGTTGCCGACCGGACGCCAGTCCGGCGCGGGCGCCGTTTGCCCCAGCAGAGCCGAGGCTGCGGCGAGCCAGATTCCGGCTGCCGCCACCCGCCGGCAGCGTCCGCTCCAAACTGTGTCCAGGTGACTCACGTGCTGCGTCTATTCTACCCTTTCAGTATCAGCCAGATGGGTCCGGAACTTTAGCTACGTTACTGATTTATTGGACAAATCCCGTCAGGCGACCGGCTTGCAAACAACAGATTGATGATAGACTAGCAACTTGCGGGGAACTTTGATGCACCCGGCACATTTGACAAACCGCCTCGCCTGGTTCCGCCTCGCACTCGCGGTCTGTCTGTGCGCCGCTCCGGCCACCTCCCAGTCCATCTTCTCCAGTGATGCCGCCGCCCAGGTGACCGTGCTGGAAGGGGCCGTCTCGATTGTGCGCGGCAACTCACTTTGGGCGCTCAATGTGGGCGATCGCCTCCAGGCAAAGCAGGTGATCGTCACCGGTTCGGACGGCTATGCCCAGTTCCAGGTCAGCGATGGCAGCACCTTCGAGGTCTTCCCCAATTCGCGCGTCACCTTCCGCGACAATCCCGGGAGTCTGAAGGATCTGGTGGACGTCTGGCTCGGCCGGATCCGGGTCCACATCCAGAAATTGGGCGGGCAACCCAACCCGAACCGCATTCATACGCCGACCGCCATCATCTCCGTTCGCGGCACCATTTTCGATGTGCAGGTCACCGAGGACGACGAGACCACGATCGTCGCGGTGTACGAAGGCCAGGTGGCCGTCGGCCATCGCCTGATGCCGCGCGAAGGCGATCCGAGGCTGGTCAGCGCCGGCGAGGAACTCGTCGTCCACCGCAATGTGCCTCTGGCTGCCGGACGCCGTCTTGATCGGGTCCGCGCCGCGCAATACGCCGCCGAAGCGCTCTGGCAGATCATGCTGCGCGGCCCGCGCATCGGAGGAGGCGGCGGCGTCCCGGGAGGAGGAGGCGGCAGCGCCCCCGGCGGTTCCCTGCCCGGCGATACCGAGGCTTCTCCGCCGCCGCCTCCTCCTCCGCCTCCTCCACCTCCTCCGCCCCCGGGTGGCGGCGAGTAGGCAGCTTCGGGCTTCCGGCTCAGGTAAACTGGCGTATACGGTGATCAGCGCAACACTCGTCTTTTTGCTGGCCATGCAAAGCCAGGGCCTGCCTCCGGATTGGGAGTTGAAACCCAAGGCAGAGAAGGTCGCCGAGGACGTAGCCCGCCTCCGGCCGCTGCTCGAACGCCTGCAGCCCGCGGCGTGGGTAGCGGCTGGTGCGCCTCAGGCGTATGAGCGCCAGTGGCGGGACTGTCTTGACGGCATCGCTCACGTCCAGGACGCCGCGGGCCGCCTGGCCGTCCAGCCTTCCCGGCTCACCCTGACCGTTGAAACCCTGGTCCGCCTTGAGGCCCTGCTCGAGCACGCAGGCTCCCTCGCTCAGGCCGTGCGCCGTTACCAGAATCCCGCCGTCGCCGAAGTGCTCGAAAGCGAATCCGCCGCCGCGGGCGCCTCCCGCGCCTGG
Source organism: Bryobacterales bacterium (assembly GCA_003487005.1). Taxonomy (GTDB): domain Bacteria; phylum Acidobacteriota; class Terriglobia; order Bryobacterales; family Bryobacteraceae; genus PNKE01. The sequence continues at coordinate 2,341 of DNFG01000351.1, read as the reverse complement.
CTGCGCGAACATGCCCAGGAACTGGCAACGCTGCGCGAACAGCAATTGATCGCCGCCGAGACGGAAGCCCAGCGCTGCCGCGTCGAACTCCACCGGCCCGGAGCCCGCAAGCCATGACCGCGCCGCGCTCGTCCCTGCCCGCCTTCACCTGCAGCATCTGCGCGGAACCCTCGACCCGGATCTGCACCTGGTGCACCAAGGACGCCTGCGACAACCATCTGTGTGCCCACTGCCTCCGTTGCAGCGATTGCTGCGACTGTGAACTCGGCCTCGACCCCGAGCCCCAACCGGCCAAGCCGCCAATCTCATGACCAAACGAATTCTTTCCCTCCACGCCCACCCTGACGACGCCGAGTTCCTGTTCGGCGGCACCCTCGCTTTGCTCGCCTCCCGCGGGCACACAGTGATCATCGCCAGTATGACCTCCGGCGACTGCGGCTCCGATATCTATCCGCCCGCCGAGATCTCCACCATCCGCCGTGCCGAGGGCGCCCGCGCCGCCGCCATTATCGGCGCCGAGTACCACTCGCTCGGGTTCCTCGACCTCGCCATCTTTGTCAACGATGCCTCCCGCCGCAAAGTCACCGCCGCCTTGCGGCGCCTGCGCCCCGACATCGTCATCACCGCCTCCCCGTCCGATTACCACTGCGACCACGAAGCCACCAGCCGTCTGGTCACCGACGCCATCTTTGCCTGTTCCGCCCCCAATTACCTCACCAGCGACTTCGACGCGGCCCCCGCGCTGCCTGCTCTGCCTCACCTCTACTATGCCGATCCCGCCGAAGGCCTGGATCGCGAGGGCAAAGTCGTTCAGCCCCACTTCCTCGTGGACGTGACCGCTCAGATCGAGACCAAGAAGAAGATGCTCGCCGAGCACGAGAGCCAGCGTGCCTGGCTCCAGCGCCAGCATGGCATGGACAACTTCCTGGAAATCCTCGAGGAGTGGTGCGCCGCTCGCGGCGCCCTCGCCGGCGTCCCCTTCGCCGAGGGATTCCGCCAGTACACCGGTCACCCCTACCCGCGGACTCCCCTGCTTCAGGAACTGCTCGAGCCAGAACTGCTGACCGTGAAGCTTTAGTCGTACACCCAATCAGGGGTGAGTGTTTCCTGAGTTCAAACTCAGGGATTCACCCGGTTGGGCGGTCAGTGGACCTTCGATATAGTTAGTACCAGGACCAAACGCTAGACAGACTCATTCAAGAGCGCGCGTTGGACCGCCGTAAGGGAATTTGGAGACAGAAAAGGCCGGGGCTCTCGCTGAGAGCCCCGGCCTTTTCGTCAGGTTTGGATTGTGTTCTGGCAGCCAGACCGGCGGTCAGCAGACCTGCGAAGCGTGGCCAACCGAATCGGGGTCGGGGAACCAGCAATAGCCGAGCCGGACGATGGTCTTAATGGATCTGGCTTCGCGCCCCAGTTTGCGCCGCAGGCGCTGAACGTGCACGTCGACAGTGCGCGTTCTGGCTCCTTCGGCATAGTTCCACACGGTTCTGAGCAGGGTCTCCCGGCTGATACAACGGCCTGGATTCTCCATCAGGATAGTCAGCAGTTCACGTTCCTTTCGGGTCAGCCGGTGGTCGGCCGGCGAAGGCGCGGTAGCCGTGGCCGTCGCCGCGGCATGCTCGACGGTAGCGAAAAAGTTCATCGTCTCTCAGCTCCTCGTGCAGGCAAATGCGTGCAAAGATCGAAATTGGTCAGTCACCGGCGGCGCGCTGGTGCGGCCGCTCTTTGTTCCGTCCTAGTGATAGACGGACGACGGCGGAATCCGTTCGCGCAAAGTTACTGAAAAACGCCTTTTCGGGCCGACGCAAGCGGGAGTTTACATAGATTGAGGCGGGTCGAGCGGCAGTTGGACTCGGAATGTCGAACCCCGGCCGGCCTCCGACTCGACCCGAATCAGCCCGCCGTGTTCGTCCACTATCTTGGAAGAGATCGCCAGCCCCAGCCCGACGCCCGTCGGTTTGGTCGTGAAGAACGGGTTAAATATCTGTTCGAGCGACTCCGGCGGGATGCCCGCGCCCCGGTCCAGCACCGCAACTTCGGCCAGTCCCCCGGCCGCCCGCGTGCGCACGGAAACCGTTGCGCCGGGCGGTGAGGCGTCGAGGGCGTTTCGCAGGAGGTTAAAGACTACACGCTCAAGGAGTTCGCCATCCGCGTCGAGTTGGGGGATCGTTGGATCATAATTCTTGTGCAGCAGGTCCGCCACCTCTGGCGTCTGCCGGGTCAGGTGCTCAATCGCCTCATCCACCAGAGCATTCAGATCCACTTTGTCCCGTCGCAATTTCAGCGGCCGGGCGAACTCGAGAAACCGGGTAATCAGCTCCCCTGAACGTGGGATAATTAG
>DNFG01000435.1 GCA_003487005.1 Bryobacterales bacterium | reverse complement strand
CCTCTCCCGATCCCCCCCCCCCCGCACGACCCCCGGTAGTGGTTCGTGCCCGAACTCAGTCCCGCCGCCGCGAACGTGTGCAGCCGCCCGTTCGCCGTATCCGCCGGGTCTGCGCTGTCGTCGCTCATCGCCGGAGCCGAAGCCCCCACATGGACCCGGCACGCTGCCCCCGATGGCGCCACGTACCGCAACACCGCGGTCGTCCCCTCCACCGTCACCCGGACGCGCTCGATCGGCCGGTCCGGATCCAATAGCCAGCGCGGATCACTGTAGCTCGAATAGATCCCCGTGATCCCCACCGCCTCGTTCGTATGGCAGTTCGCCGACCACACCTCCGACGCCCGCGCCGTCCTCAGAAAGTCCGAAGACCACCGCGCCGCCGCGCACGCCCCTTCCGCATAGCTGCCGTTGTCCGACATCAGCACGTCATGCGCCACCAGCACCGACTGGAGCGGAGACGTGTAGGCCGAGACAAGCTCCGCGTAGCTGGTCCCCGGCCGGGGGCAACTCACGGACGTTCCCGCCGATCTTGCGCCGCGCGTCGTTGCATTGTACCCCCGCCCGCCGCGCCAGGTGCTGCCCGCGATCATGTTGTTGCCCTCGACCGCCACGATCAGGACGTTCTCCCCAATCCAGATCACGAACGGCGGCGCTCCACAGGCCGCGCCATCCGCCACCGGAATGGTGGTGTCGTTCGTGCCTATGTCCGCCGTGAGCGTGGTCCCGTTGTTGAACCTCACCGGGTAGTGGTACTGCCGCAGAATCACCGGATTGGATCCCGGCTGCGTCGTCGCCTTCTCGTACCGCTCCGCATGGTGCTTCGCGATCGCGCACGCCAACCCTTCCGTCCGGCACAGGTCGAAGTACGCCAGCCCCACGAAGGTATCCATCCACGGCGAACTGCCCGCGGCGACAATCGACGTGTCCTGCCCGCCTCGCTGCGCTGACGATCCGATCACCGTCGAGTGCCGGTTCGGGTTCCTGTTGGCCTGACCCTCGATCCGGAAGCCGTGGCACCACTTGCTCGTATCCGTCGTCGGATCATACGGGCTCGTCGAGCAGGGTTCGTAGTAGTCCCCATCGGTGATCCCGTAATAGCCCTCATGCTGCGCGAGGGCGTCGTTGAGCTTCTCCCGGAGGTAGCCGCTCTGCGGGTCATCGTCCGGCACGATCAGCGAAGCCCGCCAGATGTTCCAGGTGTGCCATGCCACCTGCCTGTGATTCGTCTCCTCTGCCCGGATGAACCCCCACGTCCCCTTGCGCTGACCGGACTGGTGAGCCACTTGCTGCGCCCAGAAGAACAGGTGATGAGCCAGGAACGATTGCTCCTGCATGAAGAACCAGTCCCCTGTCACCAGATAGGCCAACTGAACGTGCGTGTGCCGGTGGGCGCCATCCGCCGCCCATCCGGTCCACGTATTCTGCGAACCCGAAATTGGACCAACCGCCGCCGGGAGATTGGTGGTGTTGTAGATATAGAGGTTCACATTCGTCGTCGGACGCGTATTCAGCGAGATCGGCATACCGTGCGCCGGCGTGCTTCCACGATAGTTCGGCAGCCCCGTCACCAGTTCCCGGAGGTGATGTGGTTGCGACGTCACATACTCCGCGTTACCAATGACGAGGTTCAGAAGGTCAGCCCTCTGCGTGTAGAGCCACTGCGCCTCCCAGACCGGGTAGAAGCCGCGATCGCCGCGTCCCCCGGTCGCCGAGTATGTCCGTGTTCGATTCCCGCAAACCACCCCCATCAACGTGCAGGCGAACGGGAAGTCACTGTTCGTCCCCCCAGCCCACCCGGCCAGCGTCCCATTGATCGACGTTTGCCCCCCCAGCGCCGCCGTCTCCGTGATCGGCCCAAACGGGTAGCGATACGGCGGGATCATCTTCGAGTGGCGCAGGTACTCCATGTTGAAGTCCGTATTGGTGGCGACCGGCTGGTCGCCATCCCAGAAGGTCTTCCGCCACCAGGCCGAAGCGATCCCGCGAATTCCCTCTTTTGTGAACACGGCGCCCGCCGAAGTCCGGAACTCCACGCTGTACCTCTGATCCTGCCTCTTCGACGTCCAGTAATTCGCCAGAATGTACTCGATCTTCACCCCCGCACCCTGCTGGAACGTCAAAACGAAGATCGGATGCAGGCTCCGGTGCGTGATGTCATCCGCCCAGGTGCAGGTGTCGTATGGCGCCGTGCAGCCCGCGCCCGCCCACCCGAAATCATGAACCCGGTCCACGCTCGCATCCTCGGCGATCACCGTCGTTACCAGCGGACCCCGCGTCCAGTAGGTGAAGTGGTTCGCTGCCAGCATCGTGCGTGCGTTCGGACTGCGGGTCGTCGTGGCGCCCGCCGGATCGGCGGACACCCGCATCTCCGCATCCCACGTTGAGTGGTCCAGCATTCCTTGACCACTCAGTCCCGCCGCCTCGCATGTCGCCTGATTGCCGAGGTGGCAGGCGTCTGCCGAGTTGCGGAAGTCCACCACGATGTTCCCGTTCGCGGCAATCGCCGCCGGGAAATGGATGAGGGCGAACCGTACGCTGCCATCAGCCCACCGGTTCTTCACGTCCGCCTGCCACGCTGCCGCCGCCACGCCCGAAATGAACGGCTGAGGGTAGCCCGCGATCTCCCCTTGCGCAAACCAGCGCGGAACACGATGCACTTGCGACGCCTGCACCTCGTTCGTGGCCGAGATCGTCACCGCGTTCGACAACCCCCAGAGGGGGAGCGTCAATAGAGTCAGAGCCAGGAGTCTCATCGGACCCCCGCCGAGGCCCCAAGCTGCCCCTTGAATGACCAGTAGTCGATCTCGATATGCCGCGCGCCCGCCGTGTCCGTCTGTGCATAGAACCAGGGCATCCCCGTCGCACCGTCGCTCCAGAAACTCGATCCCGAGGCAATCGTCAGGTCGCACCCGGACGGGCACGCCGTGATCGGCGTCCCGCCGTCGAATTGTGCGTATACCTTCTGCGCCGTCCCGTCCGTATACACGCGGAACGTGTGCCATGCCGTGTCCAGCGCCACCCCGGTCGAGACCGACCCCTGCTCACCGCCCGCGCCCCAAACCACGGCGAAATCGCCCCCGGCCGGACGCAGTCCGATCCCGCGGGCCACGCTCAACCCATTCGATCCCCACACCCCGAACGCAATCCGGAAGGTGATGTCGGTGGACTGCCCCAGGCGGAAGATCTTCTTCTCCTCCCATACTTTCGTGGTGTCTGTGTAGACGTTCCCAAAGACCTGAGAGCCGGTCCCCTGAAGCGACACGACCGAGTTATTCCCGCTCGTTGCCCCAGTCGTCATCCGGACCACGCCGTAATGTGGCCGCGCCCCAGTCTGCGCCGCGATGGCGGCATTCGAACTGAACCAGCCCAGCGCCCCTATTTGCAGCGACGCCGTCCCGCCGCTGACAAATTCATCAGCCGCGCACACCCAACTCACGTCTCCGGGCGCACACATCTGATCTCCACCGCCACCCACGCTCCCTCCGCCGCCTACCGCGGTCCAGGTGTTCGCAGCCGTGCACAGCATCAGGTTCGAGCCAGCCGCTGCATCCGAATCAAAAAACTGCTCGCCCACCACACACGTCGCCGGTGCCGTCGTCCCCACCTTCGCCGGAATCGTGCTCGCCGCTCCACCCGCGTTCCACGACCCCAGAATGGACCGGCTTCCGTTGATCACGGTCTCACCCCACAGCAGCGCTGCCAGGCCCAGAAATAGCACTATCATCGTCCGCTTCATCGCTAGAAACTCCTCAAAATCGTCGCCCCAAACTGATAACCGTTCGCAACGGCCACGCCCGCGCCCGTCACGTTGCATAACCTCACCGCCATCGTTCCGATCCCCGGCACCCGCATCAGTCCGGTCAGTCCCCCCGGCAACGCCGCCGGCCAGCGCGGCACCACCGCGTCCCCCGTCAGTGCTCCCGGAAACGCGAAGGTTTGCTCCACACACGCCGCTGCCTCGATCGTTCCCCAATCATTCACCGTCGCCGTCTCCGTGAAATACGATGGCACCACCGCCGGATTCACCCGCACCGGATCCGCCAGGCTGCCATCACCCAGCAACCCGTCCGCCGTCTCAACGCCGCCGCCGCCCGCACCCGGCGCCGCGATCGTGATTGTGTCTGTCTCCTGCGTGATCGTGACGTTCTCGCCGCCCACCAGCGTCCGGCCCGCCACGTTCGTCCCGGCCTTCAGGACCTGCGCCCCCGCCCCCGGCGATCGGAGGCGCGGCGTGTGGGGAAAGAGGGTGGATGTCGG
>DNFG01000139.1 GCA_003487005.1 Bryobacterales bacterium | reverse complement strand
GACCACCCGCCTGCTCGACGACGTCCGCCTCCGCCTGCGCGACGGCCGCGCGGACTTCCGCTTCCTCACCCCAACCGCCACGATGCGCGACCACCTGACCAATTCCCTCGCCCGCGAAGGTCTTGTCGTCCGCACTTCCGCTGTCAACACTCTCGCCGGCTTCATGCAGGAATCCGCCCCCGGCATCCACATCGCCACCCCCGAGGACCTTCGCTTCCTCACTGCCCGCGCCCTCCACCAGCTCCGCCCACCCGCTCTCGAGTCTCTCCGCACCAGCCCCGGTCTCGCCAATGCCTTCTCCGCCGCCATGGACGAACTCGCCTCGGCGGGCTGCGACCCCGGCCAGTGGGCCGCTCTCGGCTCTCTGCGCGTCTGGGATGGCGATCTCCTCGCCGCTTTCGGAACGGTCTATGAATGCGTCGAAGAAATGCTTCGCGCACAGGGCCTCACCCGCCGCTCGGGATTGCTCGCCGAGGCCGCCCTCCACATCGCGAACGAGGGCGTGCCCGGCATCCGTGACGTCTTCATCGACGGCTTCTTCACCTTCTCCCCCTTCGAACTGAACCTGCTCGAAGCCCTCGCCCGGCGCACCAGACTCCACGTGGCCCTGCCCGAGTGGACCGGCGCGCGTGAAGCCGTCGATCGCCTCCGCCGGGCCGGCCTCCGGCTCGAACGCCTTTCCCCCTGCCGGCCGCAGCCCGCTTCCCTCTTCTGTCCCGCTGCCAATTCCGCCCGCGAGGCCGAGGAAATCGCGCTCCGCATTCTCGAAGGCCGTGGCGAAGGCCTTGCCTGGCGCGATTTCGGGATCATCCTCCGCGGCCGTGAGCCTTACGTCCCACTTCTCCAGACCACCTTGGCCCGCTTCGGCATTCCCTGCCGCTCCTACTTCGCCACCCCGCTCCTCCAACACTCCGCCACCCGTTGCCTCGCCGGCCTCCTCGATGCCTGCCTCCTTGGCTGGGAGCATGACCAGACCCTCACCGCACTCTCCGAACCCGCCTGCCGCGCTTCGTCCACACGCTCCTTTCCCGCCTTCCTCCGCGCCGTCCGGGAGGGCCTGCCCGGAGACGGTCTCGACAACCTCCTCCGGTTCGCCCCCCCAGATCTGCGTCCCCTCCTCGAAACCCTCGCGGCTTGGCCCGGCGCTGACGGCGTCCTTCGCCCGCCCGCTGACTGGGCCGCCGCCATGGCCGGACTCATCCCCCTTCTGCATCCCCCTTCTCCCGGAGAGGCCGAAACACCTCGCGGCCCTGCGCTTCGCGCCTTCCTGGAGTGCGCCCGGAAAACGGCCCACCTCCTCGGCTCCGAACCCGTAACCTTGGGCCACTTCCACACCGAATTCGCACCGCTCCTCCAGGCCGCTGCGCTTCGTGACCTTGGCCGCCGCCGGGATGCCGTCCACTTGCTCGATGCCTTCGAGGCTCGCCAGTGGGAACTGCCCGTCGTGTTCGTCTGCGGCCTGAACGAAGGCGCCTTCCCGCGCCGCCCCGCACCCGATCCTATCCTCTCCGGAGCGCTCCGCCTCCGCCTCCGCAGCCAGGGCGTCCCCGTCACCCTTCCCTCCGAAAGGGAGCAGGAAGAAAAATTCGTTTTCCAACTCGCTCAATCCCGCGCAACCCGGGCAATCCACTACACCTGGCCGGAATTGAACGCCAATGGCGACCCGCTGCTCCGCTCCTTCGCGCTCGACCTCATTCCCGCGCCGGCCGCCCCCGCACGCCGGATCATTGTGCGTCCTGCCGCCGCCGTCCCGCCTCTGCCTCCCGCCAGCCTCGACGACCATCATATTCACGACCACCTGAAGGAGAAGTTCGCCGTTCATCGCACCACCGCTCTCGAGAGTTTCCTCCAGTGCCCCTTCCAGTTCTACCTGCGCTCCACCGCGGAGCTGCAGAGTGAACCCGACTCCCCTTCCGGACGCCTCAACCCCCTCTTTACAGGCCTTGTACTCCACGAAGCCCTGAAGAACTGGCATCAGGGCGGAGGCCCCATGGAGCAAGTCTTTGATTCCGTCTGGACCCGCGCACTCGCCCGTCAGCGCATTCCCCGAGGCCACGCCGCCGAGTTCCAGCGCTCGGTCCTCCGCCGCAGCCTCACCCAGTACGCCCGCACCCCCCGCCATGATCCCGGCTGGAAGACCTTCGTCGAGCAACCCTTCGAAATCGCACTCACCGCATGCCGGATCAGGGGCCGAATCGACCGGTATGACCTGAGCGAGACCGGCCAGGCCCGCGTCTACGATTTCAAGTTCAGCTCGGATGCCAGCCTGCGTGTCCGGGAGAAGAAACAGGAAGACGGTCTCTCGCTCCAGGGTGGCCTCTACCTGCTGGCCCTCCAGCATCAGGGCCACTCACCCGTGTCCTTTCACTATGTCGGATTGAAGAACGAGGTTTCGGAGCGTGGTTGGGATGACCCGGCGGACGTCGAAGCCATGATGGAGGGGGCTCGTGTCGCCGCCGAGACGGCCGCGTTCCGGATCCTCCAGGGCGACATCCGGGTCGACCCCCAGAACCGCGATGCCTGCCAGTGGTGCGAATTCGCCGATGCCTGCCGCGTGCAGACGATCGAAGCCGCGGAAATCGCGGAAGCCGCTGGATAAACTACCGGTTTCCGAGGTTCAGGATCAGAATGCCGCCGATGATGAGCGCTAGTCCCGCTACCTTGCGGCCGGAGACCGGCTCGCCGAAGAACAGCCGGGACCAGAGCAGCGTCCAGATGTAGCCCAGCGAGACCATCGGATATAGAACACTCAGTTCACCCTGGCGCACACCCAGATAGTAGAAGACGAACGATCCCAGATAGAGCCCGACACCCGCGCCCAGCCTCCAGTTCAACAGGACCGACTGCCACTCTCTGTGCAGCCGGCCCGCACCCGCCTTCAGGAAAACGGCTCCGAACGAGCCAATGAACGAAGCAAGCAGCACCAGCAGAATCGAACTCAGCGGGGTCTTCACGAACGTGAATCCCCTTTGCCCAGAAGCGCCACGCCCAGACAGATCACCGTGATTCCGGTCAATTTGAACACGTTGATCGACTCATGGAATACCAGCACCGAGAGGATCGTCACCCAGACGTACGTGAGTGAGATCACCGGGTACAGCAGTGACAGTTCCCCGTCACGCAGCGCCAGAATCAGCAGCCCCGTGCTGATGCCGTACATCGCCAGACCCAGCCATAGCGCCCAGTTCGTGAGCAGCGTCTCCAGCGTGATGACCGTCAGCGAATTTGCGCTGGTCTTGATCAGAAATTGCGCCACTACGCCGAATAGTGTGCAAAGAAATACCAGTCCGATTGACTGCCGGTGAGAGAAGCGGAAGGACACCCTCTCGGTGGTCGTGGGGCTATCGTTCAAGAAGTCTCCTGCAAAAACCCTTATTTTAGCCCGAAGCCGCCACCGCCGGGGGTTTCGATCACGAGACCGTCTCCCGCCTCCACCCGGACTGTGCACTTGCCCGGAACTTCCCGCCGCTCCCCTCCGCGCGTGTGGATCGCCCGGCCCCGTCTCCCCGCGCCTCCGCCCTCCAGGCCGAATGGCGCTGTGAGGCGCCGGTCCGCCAGAAGGGTCACCTCCGCCCCGGCAAGAAATTCGAACTCCCGGACCAGTCCGTCTCCACCAGCATGCCGTCCCTCTCCACCTGAACCCCGCCGGACCCGGTACTGCCGCACCCGCAGCGGATAGTCGTGCTCGAACGCCTCCACGGGCGTGTTCCAGCTGTTCGTCATGTGCGTATGCACCGCGCTCTGCCCCGCATGCGCCGCCGATGCCCCCATCCCTCCCGCGATCGTCTCGTACCACGCAAACCTGCGGCCGCGCCGCTCATCCCAGCCGCCCAGACTCACGTTGCTCATCGTCCCGCTCGACGCCGCCGGAATCCGCTCCGGAATCGCCTGCGCCAACGCCCCCAACAGCACGTCCGTGATCCGCTGCGAGGTCTCCACATTCCCCGCCGCCATCGCCGCCGGCGGACGGGCGTTCACCACTGACCCTTCCGGCGCAATGATCCGCAATGGGCGCAATAGTCCCCCTGTCGCCGGCACCTCCTCCCGGAGCAGGCACCGGAATACATAAAACACCGCCGAAGTCGCCACGGCCAGATTCGCGTTCACCGGACCCTCCCGCTGTCCACTCGATCCCGTGAAGTCGATCTCCGCCCAATCCCCCTCGATCGTCACCGCCACTCGAATTTGCACCTCGCCGCCGCCCACCCCGTCATCGTCCAGTACATCGTCAAACTCGTACCGGCCTCGCGGCACACTCCCCAGCGCCGCCCGCATCATCCGCTCGCTGTAGTCCGTCAGCGCCACGGCCAGACGCTCCACCCGCTCCAGCCCGTAGCGGCCCGTCAACTCCCGCAATCGCGCTTCCCCGCGAGCCATCGCCGCCAGTTGCGCCCGCAAGTCCCCTTCGCGCTCTTCCGGCGTCCGTACATTCGCCAGAATCAGCGACAGCATCTCATCGTCCACTTGCCCGCCACGGACCAGCCGCACCGGTGGCAGCCGCAAACCCTCCTGGTAGATCTCCCTCGCCAGAGGCATCGAGCCTGGGCTCATGCCGCCCACATCGCTGTGATGCGCACGTGTCGCGACATAAAACGCCGGTCTTTCCCGGCCCAGATACACCCCGCTCACCGCCGTGATGTCCGGCAGATGCGTGCCCCCTCGAAACGGATCGTTCAACACCACCACGTCCCCGGGCCCCAACGGAGCCCCCGAGATCGCATGCGCCACCGACGCCGGCATCGCACCGAGGTGAACCGGCATGTGATCACCCATCGCCAGCGTCTCACCCCGCCCGTCGTAAAGCGCACACGAATAGTCCCGCCGCTCCTTGATATTCGGAGAAAACGCTGTCTTCCGCAGCACCGCTCCCATCTCTTCCGGGATCGATGTCAACATCTGCCGGAAGAACTCAAGCTCAATCGAATCGCTCGGCTTCGCCTTCATGCCGGTGGCTCCGTCTCAACGGGATCTTCCACCACTCTCGGCTCGCACCTCCCCACCACCAGGGGAAACGCCGCCACTGCTCGCCATTGCCGCCCTTCCCTCTTCTCGATCCGAAGCTGATTCGCCTTCGCGTCGGCCCGCACGCGCCAGTCCGCATTCATCGAAACCGCCCCCTTCGCCCGCTTGCCATCGATCGCATCCTCTCCCGCCTCCCGCATCATCCAGGTCGCACCTCCATCCCGCGTCTCCAGCCGCTGATACCGGCCCACCCCCGCCCCTCTCCTCTCCACGATCAGCGTCCCCTGCTCCTTCGTCTCAAACCAGAACTGCTCGATGAACGCCACCGTGGAATCCCGGTACAGCGGAATCTTCCGCCACGTCTTGCCCGCGTCCACCGTCCTCAACAGAAACGGATCCCGTGCCAGCGACCCTGCCTGGTGGCCCGACACCCACCCGTTCTCGAAATCCACGAACTGCACCATGTCGAACGCCACACTCTTCTGCCTCGGATACGGCTCCGTCCAGACCTTCCCCCCGTCCTCGCTCATCATCAGTACGCTCCACAGCGTCGCCGTCCCGGTATGCAGATTCCCCACCGCGAACAGGCGCGCCCCAACCGGCTCCACTCCCGCAATCTCCAGATAAACCGGGCACGGCTCGTCCTCGTCACAAACCAGCCCAAACTCGCGGATCTCCTCATCCGCGCAGGCCACCGTCAGCTTCACCGTCTGCGCTGCCGCCGGCAGGAACAGCGCAAGTCCCAATATCGCCAGGAGCTTCATCTCTCACCGCTGATTGTAGCCCGCCGGATCACCACGGGCCCCCGGCCCATCTCCGCCTCCCGGTACAACGCCCCCGTGTCCAGTCCCCCGTGCCTCGGCAGGTACCCGGCCAGTTTCCGCAAACCCTTTCTCCATTGCCGCGCCTCCCCCTCCGGATTCCCCTCCTCGCGATGGTGCAGCGCCACCGCGAAATGAATCAGCGCCTGCAGAAAGAACCGCTCACGCCGCGGCGCCCGCACCCACTCCTCCTCCCATGCCTCGTGCGCCTCAAAATAGCGCCCCTGCGCGAAAAGCTCCAGTCCGTGCTCGAATTCAGGCCCCACATTCGCATAATAGAAAGGTGATGCGCCATCTCGCTCTCCTCCTCGCCCTTGCGGCCTCGCTTCCCGCCGCCGACAACACCCTCTCCCCCGAGGAAAAGGCCGCCGGCTTCCGCCTGCTCTTCGACGGGCGCACCATGAACGGTTGGCTCGATCCCGCTAAACAGAACGCCCCCGGCGACGCCTGGATGGTCGAGGACGGCACGCTGCGCACCGTCCTCAAACCCCGCATCTCCGAGGACTTGCTCACTCTCGATCAATTCGCCGATTTCGAACTCCTCTTCGACTGGCGCCTCTCCGAACGCGGCAATACCGGCCTCAAGTACCGCATCCAGCGCACCGTCTTCGTCGATCACTCCACCCGCCAACCCGGCCCCAATGGCTTCGAAGGCATGCTCGGCCGCGAACTCGCCGGCCGCCTCTCCGACCGCGCCAGACTCGCCCCCGGCGTCCGCGCCGAAGTCTACAGCGTCGGCTTCGAATTCCAACTCCTCGATGACGAACGCCACCCCGACGCCAAACGCGGCGCCGACCGCCAGACCGGCGCCCTCTATTCCATGATCCCCGCCAGCCGGAAGGCTTCGAATCCCGTCGGCGAATGGAATCAATCGCGCCTCGTCGTCCGTGGCGCCCATATCGAACATTGGGTCAACGGCGTCAAAGTCCTCGAAGGCTCCCTCGACGACCAGCGCATCAAGGACGGCGCCATCCGCCGCTGGGGCCCCGCTCCCGAGATCCGCGATGCCCTCGTCAACCCGCGCCCCCGCGGCCACATCGCCCTCCAGCACCACGGAGACCTCGTCTGGTTCAAAAACCTCAAAATCCGGGAACTCCGCTGATGCCTTCCTGGCTCAGTCGCTTCTTGGCCCGCCGCCCCAAGCCCGAGATCCCTCTCAAAGGCCGCCGCCCTGTCGCTCGCGTCAAGGCCTACTCCGCCATGAGCGGCTACGTCTACGAGTACACCTATCTCGGCTACCGCGACGATCCCGAGGCCCGGGTCCACGTGTTCAACGTCTCCCCGGATCGCAAGTCCTGGCGCCCTCTCGAAGTCAACATCCCCAACGAATCCCTCTCGGTTTGGGAGCAGACCCACGAACGGACCCTGAACGAAGCCGAACGCTACGCCGTCGCCAAACTCGCCCTCTTCGCCGCATTCGACGAGCGCACCGGTCCCCAGGACCTGCTCGCCCGGCCGGTCTTCGTCGACGCCGCTCAGGTCGCCGGACTCCTAGACTCGATCGACCTCTAACACCGGCTCGTGCGCCTGCGCCTCCACCACCGCCAACGCCGCCATGTGCACGATCTCATTCACATCCGCCCCGCGCTGCAGCACCGCCACAGGCTTCGAGAAGCCCAGCATGATCGGTCCCACCGCCTCCGCTCCTCCCAGTCGCATCAGTAGCTTGTATGCAATGTTGCCCGCCTCCAGCGACGGCGCAATCAGCACGTTCGCCGGCTGCTTCAACGTCGAGAACGGATACTCCGCCAGCAGTTCCGGCGTCACCGCCGTATCCGCCATCAATTCGCCGTCAATTTGCAGCCAGGGCGCCCGTCCACGCACAATCTCCGTCGCCCGCCTCACCTTCTCCGTCAGCGGATGCCGTGTCGAACCGAAGTTCGAAAACGACAGCATCGCCACCCGCGGTTCCACATTGAACGCCTTCGCCGCCTCGGCCGTATTGATCGCAATCTCCGCCAGATCCTCCGACGTCGGCTCGATCGTCATCGTCGTGTCCGCCAGGAAGTAGATCTGCCCCTTCGGCATGATCAGCATGTACATCCCTGCCAGCTTCCTCACTCCCGGCTTCACCGAGATGATCTCCAGCGCCGGCCGGATCGTCTCCGGATAATGCTGCGAAACCCCGCCAATCAGGGCTTCCGCGTCCCCGTTGTGCACCATCATGCACCCGAATCGCGTCGGATTCAGCAGAAGCGATGGCGCCTCCCTCGGCGTCACCCCCTTCCGCTGCCGCAGCCGCACGAACTCCTCGATATAAGCAGCCCGCCGCGGATCCGTCGCCGGATTCACAATCTCCGCGCCATGGTCAAACCGCAGCCTGAGCTCCTGAACCCTGGCCCGGACCTTCTCCGGATCACCCAATATCACCGGCCGCGCAATCCGTTCGTCGATCAAAATTTGCGCCGCCCGCAGAATCCGGTCTTCATCTCCTTCCGGCAACACCACCCGCTTCGGCGCCCGCTGCGCCTTGTGGATGGACATCCGCATCACTTCACGGCTCTTGCCCAGCCGGAACTCCAGCTTCTCGCGATAAATCTCCAGATCCAGCGGCTTCTGCGCCACCCCCGTCTCCATCGCCGCCCGCGCCACCGCCGGAGCCACCCACGTCAACACCCGCGTGTCGAACGGCTTCGGGATCAGATACTCCTTCCCGAATTCCATCCGCTCCACCCCGTAAGCCCGCCTCACCGAATCCGGCACGTCCTGCTTCGCCAGCATCGCCAGCCCGTACGTCGCCGCCAACTTCATCTCGTCATTGATCGCCGTGGCCCGCACATCCAATGCCCCGCGGAAGATGAACGGGAACCCCAGCACATTGTTCACCTGGTTCGGGAAGTCCGAGCGCCCCGTCGCCATGATCACGTCCGGACGCGCCTCCACCGCCACGTCGTACGGAATCTCCGGATCCGGATTCGCCAGGGCGAAGACAATCGGCCGCTCCCCCATCAGATGCAGCATCTCCGGAGTCACGCAGTTCGCCGACGACAGCCCAATGAAGACATCCGCCCCCTTCATCGCCTCTTCCAGCGTCCGCGCCTCCGTCTCCCGCGCGAACTCCTGCTTGTACTTGTTCATCCCCGCCGTGCGCCCGGCGTAAATCACGCCCTTCGTGTCGCACATCAGGATGTTTTCGAGCCGCGCCCCCATCCGCACATAGTGCTTCGCGCATGAAATCGCCGAAGCCCCCGCCCCCGAGAACACAATCCGGACCTCCTCCAGCCTCTTCCCCGCCAGTTCCACCGCATTGATCAGCGCCGCCGCCGAAATGATCGCCGTCCCGTGCTGGTCGTCGTGAAACACCGGAATCTTCAGCGTCCGCCGCAACTCCTCTTCAATCTCGAAACACTCCGGCGCCTTGATGTCCTCCAGGTTGATTCCCCCGAAGGTCGGCTCCAGCAACTGGCACGTCCGGATTACCTCGGCCGGATCCTCCGTCGCCAGTTCGATGTCGAATACGTCGATATCCGCGAATCTCTTGAACAACACCCCTTTGCCTTCCATCACCGGCTTGCCCGCCGCCGGACCAATATTGCCCAGCCCCAGCACCGCCGTCCCATTCGATACAACCGCCACCAGGTTGCCCTTCGCGGTGTACTGATACACTTTCGCTGGATCTTCGTGGATCTCCAGACAGGGCACCGCCACGCCGGGCGTGTACGCGAGCGACAGATCCAGTTGCGTGCTGCACGGCTTCGTCGGTGTCACCGACACCTTCCCCGCCGGCTCGGAGGAGTGATACAAAAGTGCTTCTTCTTTACGGATCAACATACACAGATCCTTTCCTCCTCTGTTCTATACCTTTTCTCCCTTAAATGGAAACCCCTTCCCACCAGAAAGTGGTGGTTGCTCTGCCCCGCCCCGCCGCGCTAACATGGGAGGGTTCGCAATCGTTCGGGGCGTGGCTCAGCTTGGTAGAGCGCCTGGTTCGGGACCAGGAGGTCGGAGGTTCAAATCCTCTCGCCCCGACCAATCCCCTCCCTCACTCCAGTTTCCGCCCTGCATTCCCCCGCATCCACTCCACTCCGCTTCTCCACCACCCTCCCATCAACCCCTCCAACGGTCGCGTCAGCCGCCCCGGCGCTATCCGCAATGTCTCCACCAGGACATCCTCCCCGAAATAGCTCGCTTCCTGGATCACATTGCCGTCATCCCGGATGATCCGGCTCTGCCCGTGGGATGACCCCTTCAAATCCCGCGCATCCGCCGGCGAATTCGCCGCCACCACAAACACCCGGTTCTCCACCGCCCGCGCCATCATCTGCGCCCGGTAGGGCGCCAGTTTCGACTCTTCCAGCATCCCCGATTCCGAACTGATGTAATACACCAGCCGCGCCCCTTCCAATGCCGGCAGCCGCACCAGCTCCGGATACCGCTCGTCATGGCAGATAATCACCGTCGATTTCACGCCCTCCAGTTCGAACAGCGCAATGTGATTCCCCGGCGCCGCCCACTTCTCCCCCGCCAGCATCACCTTCCCGTAGCGCTCCACCACGCCCCCCTTCGCGTCAATCACCACCGCCGTGTTGAACGTCTTCCCGTTCGTCTTGTAGATACTGCCAACCACCGCCGCAATCCCCCTCCGCCGGCACGCCGCCGCAATCGCCCCCTCCGCCTCCGCAATCTCCTCCGCCGTCGGCGCCATTACTTCCCGCTTGTGATACCCCGTCAGCGCACACTCCGGAAACACCGCCACCCGCACCCCCTCCCCAGCCAGCCTCTCCAGCACCGCGATGATCCGGTCCCGGTTATCTGTCACCTCAAACGACGAACGGAACTGCACCGCCGCCACCTTCAACTCCACCGCCGTCTGACCCGCCAGCGTCCCCGCCAGGCAAACCAAAATCAACAGCCGCGTCATCCCCCCAACATACCCAATCTCACCCCAACCGCGGCCCAAACGCCTCCAGTCCCCGCGCCCCCGCTTCCTGCCCCGACAGAATCTCGAAGTTCTCAATAAACCGCGCCGCCAGGCTCCGCCGCCGCTGCTCGTACTCCCCCTGGTTCGCCCAGTTGTGCGACGGATCCAGGATCTGCGCCGGCACCCCCGGACACGCCCGCGGCACCTCCACCCCGAACACCGCGTCCGGCGTGGACTCCACCCCCTCCAGCGCCCCCGTCAGCGCCGCCTCCAGTAGCGCACGCGTGTGCTGGATCGAGATCCGCTTCCCCACCCCGAACGCCCCGCCCGTCCAACCTGTATTCACCATCCACACCTTCGCCCCGTGCTTCAGAATCCGCGCCTTCAGCATCTGCGCGTACTTGTACGGGTGATGCACCATAAAAGGCGCTCCAAAACACGCCGAAAACGTGATCACCGGCTCAATCCCCAGCCCAATCTCCGTCCCCGCGATCTTGCTCGTGTACCCGCTCATGAAGTGATACACCGCCTGATCCGCCGTCAGCCGCGAAATCGGCGGCAGCACCCCCGACGCGTCGCACGTCAGGAAAATCACATTCGACGGATGCCCGCCCCGCTTGCTCTCCAGCGCATGCTCGATGAAATGCAGCGGATACGCCGCCCGCGTGTTCTCGGTCAGCGTCGCATCATTCAGATCCAGCCGCCGCGTCCGCCGGTCAAACACCACATTCTCCAGAATCGTCCCGAACCGCCGCGTACAGGCATGAATCTGCGGCTCCGCCGCCGCCGACAGCCGGATCACCTTCGCATAACAGCCGTCCTCGAAGTTGAACACCCCGGAATCGCTCCAGCCGTGTTCGTCGTCCCCGATCAGATCCCGCCGTGGATCAGCCGACAAAGTCGTCTTGCCCGTCCCCGAGAGCCCGAAGAAAATCGCGGTCTCCCCGGCCTCGTTCGCGTTGGCCGAGCAATGCATCGGCAGCACGCCCTGGAACGGCAACAACGCGTTCAGCACCGTGAACACCGTCTTCTTGATCTCGCCTCCGTAACACGACCCCCCGATCACCGCGATCCGCTCAGCCGGGTGCAGCACAATGAACGTCTCCGTCCGGGTCGAATCCACCAGCGGACTCGCATTGAACCCCGGCGCCGCGACCACCGTGAACTCCGGCACATGCTTCCGCGCCCCGTCCAGCGTCTCCGGCTTCAGGAACATCGTCCGCGCGAACAGGCTCTGCCAGGCATGCTCCGTAATCACTCGCACCGCCATCCGGTACTCCGGATCCGACCCCGCAAAGCAGTCCTGCACAAACAGATCCCGCCCCTGCAGGTAGCCCAGAACCCGCGCCAGCAGCGCGCCAAAAGCCTCGGCCGCGAACGGGCGGTTATGGCTCCCCCACCAGATCCACTCCTCCGACGATGGCTCCCGAACGACAAATTTGTCCGCCGCCGCCCGCGCCGTGTGCTTGCCCGTATGCACCACCAGCGGCCCCTCCTCCGCCATCCAACCCTCCCCGCGAAACACCGCCTCTTCATACAGTGCCGCGGCGGACAAGTTCCAGTACACCCGCTTCAGGTTCCGGAACCCATGATTCTCCAGTCCGTAGATCGATGCCGCCTGCGCGGCCTCCTTCTGGGCCGGCGTCGGGATGTCGGTGTAGATGTTCATCGCGCCTCTCCTTACAGCCAGTCCCGCACCAGTCGCCGGTCGCCCAGATACAGCTCATTCGGCGAACTCGGGTCCAGCGCCCAGCGGATCCGCTCAATCCCCTCCGTCACCTCCTTCGCCGCCCCGCAGAAGCTGATCCGCAAATGCCCCTCCATCCCGAACTCCCGCCCCGGCACCGTCACCACCCGCACCTTCTCCAGCAGAAACTCCGACAGCTTCTGCGAATCCTTCATGTACGCCCCAAAATCCGGAAACGAATAGAACGCCCCTTCCGGCCGCGCCACCTTCACCCCCGGAAACGCCCGGAAATGATCCATCAGGATGTTCCGGTTGTTCTCCAGCGTCAGCCGCAGCGCCTCGATCGACGTCTGCACGCCGTTCAGCGCCCCCACTGCCGCCCACTGCGACGGCGTCGCCGGACTCGACGTCTGCTGCCCCTGAATCACCCCCATCGCCTGAATCACCTCCGCCGCGCCCACCGCCCAACCGATCCGGAACCCCGTCATCGCATACATCTTCGACACACAGTTGATCACCACCAGCTTCGACGACTCCATATCGGCCCGCGTAAACTCATAGCAGTTCACCGGCGCCCGCCCGTCGAACACGAGCCGGTTGTACGTGTCATCCATCACCAGCCACACGTCCCGCCGCTCGCACATCTCCACCATCCCCGCGATGAACTCCGGCGTGTACATCACCCCCGACGGATTGTTCGGACTGTTCAGGATCACCGCCCGCGTCCCGCTCCCCATCGCCGCTTCCATCTCCTCCAGCGTCGGACAGAACGACCCGTCCTCCGCCTTCACCGCCACCGGCACGCCCCCCGCCAGCTTCACCATCTCCGGATAACTCACCCAGTACGGCGCCGGAAACACCACCTCGTCCTTCGGGTCCACGATCGCGTGCAGCAGCACCATGATCGCCTGCTTCGCCCCCGACGACGCGATCACATTCTTCGGCTGCACCCCCCGCCCGTAGTGCTCCTCCGTGTACCGGATGATCGCCTTCTTCAGCGCCGGAATCCCGTCCGACGGCGTGTACTTGACATCCCCCGTGTTCAGCACCCCCGTGCACGCCACAATGGCATCAATCGGTGCTTTGGACTTTGGCTCACCCCCGCCCAGGTGGATCACCGGCTCCCCCCGCTCACGCAACTGCGCGGCGGTCTGGTTCAGCTTCAGTGTCGCGGACTCGTGAATCGTGCGGGCGATCAGGCTCAGGTTCACAATCGTCTCCTCTCGACGGCCAGACAATCGCCCGGCCCTCTTCCACGGGAAGATTGCGATTAGTTTGTCCTAAATTAATCCGCGCGGCAAGCGCCTTCTGCGCCGCCCCCGCTCCGGCGCCTCACATCCGCAGCCACAGCCACGTCAACCCCACCAGCAGCGCCACCATCCCCCAGCCCAGGAAGAAGCCCCTGATGTCTTCTCCGTAGTGCCCGCCCTTCTTCAATCCATGGCCCAGATCCGCCAGCAGCAGCCGCGTTCCCGGCTTCGCCGTTCCCTCCACCGGCTCTTCAAACCGCTGGAAGAACTCCTCCGACGCCGCTTCCGGCTCCGGCTTCGTCATCAGGCTCACCACCACCAGCGCCGCGATCCCTGACAACAGCGAAATCCCGAACACGTTCGGCTCCCAGTGGTCCAGCCGCTCGCCCTTCGCCGCCATCAACGAGAAATTCACCACCAGCGGCGTCAACAGGCTCGCCACCGCCCCCCACCGGGTCGCCCGCTTCCACAGAATCCCCCCGAAAATGCTGATCCCCATGTACGTCGCCATCGTCTCCGTCAACAAGAACGAATACAGCACCCGCTCCACCAGGAACAGCGCGTACAACACCCCCATCGCCGACAACACCAGCCCGCTGATCCGCCCCGCCCACAGGTAATGCCTGTCCGTCTCCGTCTTCCGGAAGAAACGCTGATACAGGTTCTTCGTGAACAGCGCCCCGGAATCCACCATGAACGCCGAACAGGTCGACATGTTCGCCGCCAGAATCGACGCCACCATCAACCCCAATCCGCCTGGAAACAGCAGATGCCGGCACGCCATCCCGAACGCGTCCTCCGGATCAGCCAGCGGCGCGAATCCATGTTGCGGCTGCAAGACCAGCGCCGCCACGATCAACCCCACCAGCGCCCAGCCCACCGTGCAGATCCGCTTCACGAAGTTGCCGTAAAACATCCCCGTCCGGCACGTGTGCTCGTCCTTGCCCGTCCCCACCGCCGCCAGTTGATGCGGCTGCGAGATGATCCCGATCAGCCCGTTGATCGTCAGCATCATGATGAACCACACCCCGATCCCCGATGGTGTCGCCAGCGAGAAGAAGTGCGGCTCCAGCGTCTGCCGCATTCCCTCCATCCCGCCCACCAGACCCCAACCCAGCGGCACCAGCAGGAACGAGAGAGCGATAATCAGAAACCCCTGCGCGAAATCGGTCCACGCCGTCGCCACCAGCCCGCCAATGAAGCTGTAAAGCAGGAAAATCACCGTCATCGCCAGCACGATTGTGTTCGCGGAAACATCCCCGCCCGTCGCCTGGCTGATCACCTTCCCCGCCCCCTTCAGCATCGACGCCATGTTGATCGTGAAGAACGCAATCGCGAATGCCGTGTACACCACCCCCATCCACGGACCGTAACGGTCCTCCACCACTTCCCCGATCGTCGTCCGCCGCATTCGCCGGAACAACGGCGCGATCACCCAATAAAATGGCGTCGCAAACAGGTTCTTCCACTGGAACCAGATCCCCGAAAACCCGGTCGAGTACACCGCCCCCGCCAGTGACACCGGCATCTCCGCGTGCGTCCCGATCCCGAAACTCTGCCCGATCATCAGCCACCGGTTGAACCCCCGGTCCCCCATGAAATAACTCTCCGTCCCCCGGATCTTCATCCCCGCAAGGATGCCGATTACCGCCACGCCAATCAGATAGCCGATCAGTACGATCCAGTCGATAGGGTTCAGTTGCAGGTTCATGACTTACTTTCGAACCTGCATCATATCCTAACGGCCAATCCCCGCAAGCCTCTTCATCTCCTTCGCCCCCAGCGCCCGCCCGAACACCGCCACTCCCCCCACGGCCCCCGCGAACCCGTTCGACCGCCCCACATGGATCACCCGCCCTACCGTAAACGGCCCTCCCTCCGCCTCCGTCGCCGGCTCATACAAATCGTGTGGAAACCAGTACGGGTTCACCCGCAGCGCCACCAACCGCCCCTCCCGCACCCGCACAAACTCCTTCGGCGGCCGGTACTCCCCCCGTTCCCACGCCCGCGCCGCCCACCGGAAGAACGGATGCTTCTCCGGCTCTTCCACCCATCGCTCCGTCGCCACCCCGTTCAGATACGACGTCACCGTATTCGCCCGGTTGTCGAAAACAAACCCCGCCGCCACCCACTCGCCCACCGGAATCACCTCGGGCGTCACCGACAGATGCCGTGCATACTTGTCCCCAAACGAACTCGCTCCGTTGTCCGAAACATGCGCCGCGCTCGCCCCCCGGTTCGCCGCCAGACCCGCAAACAGCGCATACTGCCGCATTCCCCGTTCAACCCGCGCCGGAGCCGCCCCCTTCCCCTCGATGTCCGTGCCCTCGTGCCAGATCCCCGCCAGCGCGTGATCCCCCGACTCCCTCCGCAGCCACACCACCATCGACATCGACCGCCCCCGCCCCTTCACATCGATTCCCGACCCGTGCAGCCGCGCCCGCGGAATCATCAGCAACGGCCGGAAATCCGCGTCCTCCTCCGTCCGGAACACCACCGCCTTCCCGAACGGCCCCTCGTCCACCACCGGCACATCCGCCATCGTGGCCTCCCGCCCCAACCCCCAGTACGCCCGCACGTAATTCATCACCTCGAGTGATAAATCCGCCCTCTCCCCCTTCGCCACCCGCGCCGCGAACCGCCCCTCCGGCGTCCGTTCCGCGAAGTCCCACAACGCCACGAAGCCCCGCGTCTTCGTCACCTCCGCCACTCGCGCTTCATACTGCCCAAAACACAGCGCCGGCAGCAGCCAAATCAGTAAATGTGCTCGCATCAACGCCAGTCTACCGGCATCGACGGGCACAACGCCCCCACCCCCAACGCCGCCACCATCCCCCCGGTCATCGGATCCGGCAATCGCTCGCTCGCCGGCAGCACCGCCTCCGGCAGCATCCCCTCCACCCCCAACTCAAGCGCCGCCCCCGTCGCCAGCGCCGTCACCGCCCTCACCCAGTCCGCCGCACTCTCCACTTTCGACACCCGCACCCGGCTTCGCCAATCCACATCCAGATGCAGCACCAACTCCTTCAGAAACTGCAAGAGCACCCCGCCCGCCGGATACGTCACCGCCCGCCCATCCGGGAAACCCATCAATAGCGGATGCCCGAACGGATACCGCGCCATGTCCACCTCCAGACACCCCTGGTAAAACGCCGTCGCATCCTGCCACCGCAACGCCCTCGGCAAACCCCGCAGAGCCGGCGAACGCTCCCGCAATCCCACCACCAGAACCTGCGCCACGCCCGGCATCGCCCCCGCCAGCGCCCGTACCCGGTCCATCCCCTCAAGATCGGTCGCCAGAAAAAGTTTGGGCCTGACCCCCGCCACCGCCGCCCCATCGCCCTCCACCGGCACCCAGACCGCCCCCAGTGCCGCCGCCGCCAGGAACCCGATCACCGCCTCTGGAATCCCCGGCAGATCCACCGCCACCCGGTCCCCCGTCTTCACCCCCGCCGCCTCAAAACCCTTCACCATCCGCGCCACTTCGCGGTACAACTCCCGGTGCGACCACGTCCGTCCACGCCCCGCGTCCACCACCGCCGGCGCCCCGTCCGACGGCCGCAGCACCGTCTCCGCGTAGTTCAACTCCACCCCCGGAAACCACTCACCCCCCCGCAGATCGGAAGAGCGTCCTGTAGGGGGAGAGGGTAGATCTTGGTGG
>DNFG01000465.1 GCA_003487005.1 Bryobacterales bacterium | reverse complement strand
GTCTCGCCTCCCACGAAGCGTTCGATCTTGGGCGCTCACAATGGGATCTGATTGTCATGAGCTTCGCCTTCACGACGCTGAGCGACGAGACCTACATGCGCCGGGTCCGCGATTCGCTTCGGCCCGGCGGAATTCTCCTGATCGAAGGTTTCAACGGGGGGCCGCCCCGTGAACCCAACCTCATTCTGAAATCCATGCTCGACTACAGGGTGCTGCTATTTGAAGACCTGCCCGGTGTTGCCGATTGGGGCAAGGTCACGGCCCCACTGTTGCGAGTCGCTTTGGAGAAGATCGCCTCGGAACCAGCCCCGTGATACCCTTCAATGCGCGCATCTACATTGCCCCTTGCCTGCTCCTGGTTGCCGGTTTGCCGGGGTGCGGGGATCCTTCGCCCGCCGAGGTGACCATCGAAGCCGAACGCCTTCGCGCCTCCTTTCATCCGCATCAGCGGCGCTATCTGGACTCGATCGAAACCGTCAACCGGCTAATCCCCCAGTCCCTCGCATGGCTGAATGGCGCCGCCATCACGGCTCCGCGCGCCCAGGCTATTGCCGACGCCCATATGATCATGGAGCGCTGGGCTCAAGTCCATTTCATTCCGCGCACTATGCACGAGAAACTCCGCTCCGACCGGTATCGGACCAGACAGGTCAGGGACGCCCACCGCCGCCTCCTCGACCACCTGAAGAGAAACTACTTTGAGTGGCATGACTATCAGAGATACGCCCAGAATGCCGCGGAATCCTCCATGCACAACACCCCGTCCGGGCGGCTTCCCCCCGAACTCGAGGAGTTCCGCCGTCGCCTTGAGGCGCGTCCTCCCGTTGACGACCGGATTTCCCCACTCCTGAACGAACTGCCTCGGTTCCTCCCCGCGAAAACCACAAACCCCCATTCCGTAATTCACTTCTCATTCCTCTGCCCCATACCCTCGCCACGCGGACTCTCTCCTTCGACAACCCATCCCCACCCATGGTTGATTCACCTCCGCGACTGCCCCAGCCCTTTCGCGCGGGCGTGGGCACCGGCTGAACGCCATTCGGGGACGCCATTCGGAGACGGGGTACCCTGACACTTCTGATCGGGTCAAGCTCCGGATTCTCGGGTGGCAACCGGCCGGCACCCGTGGGCGGGTTCGAGGCACCTGGACTGCTTTGGATCAGGCGCCGTTGCGGCGGACGCGTTCGGATTTGCTCTTCAATGGCATGTGTTTGCTCCTGATTCCGATTGGAGGGGGGCGGGACGTGGCGGCAAGGCGACGACGATGTCGCTTTGGGCTCCGGTGTAGACGAGTTTCAAGCCGGCATCGCGGGCGAACCCTTCGTCTTCAGGCCAGTACAGAACGTAGGCAGCGGCGCCGGCGGGGTATGGCTGAACATACTTGAATGTCTCCGTGGCGCGATCCCGGGGCGACCATGCATAGAAGTTGAGGCTGGAAGTGTATCGCCAGTGGGCGTAGACATTGCTGCGTGCGCCGTCCGGCACGGACCGGGCCAGGACCTGGTAGGCCGTTTCCACGTCGGCGTTGTATTGCCACTCCTTGAAGTAGGTCAACCGGCCGCAGAGGATGAAGAGGAGGGAGGCGGCCACGAGTCCGCCGCGCAAACAGCGGTTCAGGAATCTGGCCGCGAGATGGGGCGAAACCGGACCGGCGGCAGCCAGGGACCCGATGGCCAGTGTCAGGAGGAAGGGAATGTAAATCGCGGTTCTTTCGCGGGGCAGCAGGGTCTCCCAGGTCAAGTGCATTCCGACATGGACGAGGAGCGCCGCGAGCAGAGCCGAAGCGGTGATGCAGGTGAAGCGCCGCAGGGAATTCGTGCGGTTGTCCGGGTGGGCTGGCCGGTGGAACAGCAGCCAGACTCCTTGAAGAGCTGCGGCGGCCAGGATGAGCCAGACCAGCGGACGCGGAAATGTCGAGACCAGATCGTAGAAAACCGGATTCACCAGATGGGGGTTCAGTGGATAAAAACTCGAATCCAGAACGCTCGCCAGCATCTCGCGAATCGAGGTAGCGCCATAAATAAGCTCGATCTGTTTCCAGCCGGCCAGTACCGATGCGCATAAGGCGGAAGCCAGCACCGCGCCCGGCATCACTCCCCAGAAAGCGATCCGGAGTCGATTTTTCCAGTATGCCTCCGGCGCGACGTGATTTCAGGCCGGACCGTGGAGGCAGAGCAGAGAAAGAGAGAAGAGCCAAGTGACGCCGCTGATTATGGCGAATGAAAAATTGGAGGAAAAAGCGAGTGCGGCCAGAAGCGAGGAGATCGCCGCAAGGCGCGGCGGCCGGAGCGGAGGCTTCTCATTGCGAGTCATATAGATGTGAAAGAGCACAAGAAACTGGCCGGCCAGGAACGCCAGAGCCAAGCCATATCCGCGCGCGGCCACCACGTAATCCATGACCAGCGGGTTGGCGGCGAGGGCAATAAAAAAGACACACTGCCCTCGCCAGGTGGCGAAGAGACGCCGGGCGAGCAAGGCGGCCGTGAGCATGAGGAGGAGGGCGCCCAGCAAAGCAGGCAGTCGCAGGCTCAGGTGAGAGACGCCGAAGGCGGTTGTGGAGAACCGGATCAAGATTGAATTGAGGACATGGTTGTTGGAACCGGCCTGCCAGTGCGATGGCTCGGCCCTAGCGGCCCAGGCCTTCATCAATCGTAATTGATTGAATGCAGGCCCGAATGAGGCATATTGAGAAGAGACCAGCAAGAAGGGCAGGCAGTTGGAGACTGCCCGTCCTGAACAGATTCGTCAAGCGAACAAGCATCTGTAGCCAGTAAATCTCCTTTGCGCGAAGCTTGCCACACTCCGGCCACCCGGCGGGTTCGGAGCAGAGAGACGGAAACTCCACATTCCGGACGGATGACGCAACGCGCGAACGAGGAGGCAGATTGATCTGAATCCACTCCGATGGTATGCCAAGACAGGTGTCGCGGCAAGGTCATCATACGTAAAATCCATGAGGATGAGCAGGAATTGGGAGACGAATGAAGTGAAAATGGTTCGCTACGGGAGAAGAAGAGAAGAACAGCGCTCGTTTGGGTGGTGTTTGTCGTCGTTCATTTTGTGTGAATAGCTGGTGAAAGTGGATGGCGGGGGGTGTGGTTCAGACGCCGGCGGGAGGAGGGTGGCGGAGGAAGAGTGGGTTCGTTTGCGGACTCCCTCGCCCTGACGGGCGAGGCTCG
>DNFG01000263.1 GCA_003487005.1 Bryobacterales bacterium | reverse complement strand
CTCCCGCCCCCCCCCGCCCCCTCCGCCACGGCCACCCCCGCCACCAAAGCAAAAAAACTCCAGGCCGTGCTGTTCACCGAAGCGCTGGCCCGCTTCGAAAAGCGGCTGGAGCAACTCGATCGCGCCGCCGCCAAAGCCGCCGCCCAGGCCGAGAAAGCCGCCGCCAAAGCCGCGAAGAAGGCCGCCAAGCCCGCGCCCGCCGCGCCCAAGTCCACTTCCAAAGCCACCAAGCCCGCGCCACTCGCGGTTGCGAAAGACAAGCGGCTGGCCAAGTCCAATATCCCCCGCCAGCAGGCCCATTCCGCCTCCCGCAATCGCCGCGATCAGGGCCGGAAGGACAATCGCGGCTAGACTGAAAGAACCGTTCGATGTCGATGAAGAAGCTCACCGCTCACGTAAAAGCCGCCGGTTGAGCGTCCAAGCTGGGTCCAAAGGTTTTGGACCGCGTTTTGCCGGGCATTCCCCGGCTCAAGGACCCCAACCTGCTGGTCGGGTTTGATACCGCCGACGATGCCGGCGTCTTCAAGCTCACGCCGGAGTGTGCCCTCGTGCAGACCGCCGACTTCTTCACTCCCATCGTCGACGATCCCGCCACCTTCGGCGCTATCGCCGCAGCCAACGCCCTCAGCGACGTCTACGCGATGGGCGGCAGACCCCTGACCGCCCTCTCCATTCTCTGTTACCCCGCCCAGGGAGACCTCGACGACCTCGAAGCCATCCTCCGGGGCGGCGCGGAAAAGCTGATCGAGGCCGGTTGTGTCCTCGCCGGCGGCCACTCCGTCAACGATGACGAAATCAAGTTCGGCTACTCCATCACCGGCCTCGTTCACCCCGATCACCTCTGGACCAACGCCGGCGCCCAACCCGGCGACACGCTCGTTCTCACCAAATCGCTGGGTACCGGCGTGATTGCCACCGCGCTCAAGCGCGGCATCGCCGCTCCGGATCACGTCGAGGGCGCAATTCAGTCCATGCTCGGCCTGAACCGCTGCGCGCTGGCGCCCCACGGCGCGACCGATATCACCGGCTTCGGCCTCCTCGGCCATGCCCGGGAAATGGCCCTTGCCTCCGGCGTCACTCTCGAGATCGACGCTCTGGCTGTCCCCCTGCTGCCCGGCGCGCTCCACTATGCCGCCGGGGGCGCCCAACCCGGCGGTCTCAAGAACAACCGCGAGTTCATCAGCGGCTGTGTCCACGCCCGCGGCATCATTCCCGCCGAACTCGAAGCCCTGCTTTACGACCCGCAGACCTCCGGCGGCCTCCTGCTCGCCCTCCCCGGTCCTCCGCCCGAGGGTTACTCCGTGATCGGCCGCGTCACTGAACGCGCCGAAGCTCCCCTTGTACTCGTATGACCAATGCCAATCCCCTGATCGCCGCGCTCGATCTCGAAGCCGCCGAGGCGCGCTCGCTCGTCGCCGCCCTCGGCACTTCGATCGGCTTCTACAAAGTCGGACTTGAACTCTTCACCGCCGAAGGCCCTTCGATCGTCCGCGAATTGACCTCTGGCGGCAAACAGGTCTTCCTCGACCTCAAGATGTATGACATCAGCGAGACCGTCAAACGCGCCGCCACCCGCGCCGCCGAACTCGGTGCATCGCTGTTGACGGTTCACGCCCATCCTCAGGTCGTCCGCGCCGCCCGCGCCGCCGCCGAAGGTTCGCAGCTCCGTGTTCTCGCCGTCACCGTCCTGACCAGCTTCAATCAGTCAGACGTCGAGGATTTGGGGGTTACCGGGAGGACCGTGGCCGGGCAGGTTGAATTTCTCGCCCGGAAAGCGATCGATGCAGGCGCTGATGGACTGGTCTGCTCGCCCCTGGAAGTGGCCCGGTTAAGAGTGCTTGCCGGACCCGGTGCGATACTCGTCACTCCCGGTGTCCGCTCCCCCGGCGCCGACCCCGGCGACCAGCAGCGGGTCGCGACCCCCGCCGAGGCACTCGCGAGTGGAGCCAACTATCTCGTGATCGGCCGCGAAATCACCCGCGCCGCCGACCCCGCTGCCGCTGCCCGCAGAATACTCTCCGATATTCGGGGGTGAACTCCTCAATCCCTACCGTTGATAGGTAGATTGTAGTCTCTTGACTTTCTCAGGCGTGGATCGCTATCTCGAAAGTTCTGTAAAATGATGATTATAAACATCTTATGCCTATAAGGGGCATGCCTCGGCGGGGCGGGCGCAGTCAAGCCACTGTTTCTACATTGGCATCGGGTAGTATCTTCAGTTACCGCCTTCTGCTAATGATTGAATATTAATTCTTGCCCATGAAACTTCACTCATAACGCATTTCGATGGGCACAAGTACTAATTTTGATTGACAGTTGTGAACAGGAACGGTTAACTGATAAATTATCCCGTGGTTTCGCGTCCACACGCGGGCCCTGGGAAGAACCCGCTCCATCCGGGGCGGACTTTGGGAGTTCCTTCCTAACAAAGGAAAGGGGAGACACGTGAATTTATCTGTGCTGATGCGGCTCTTTGTTTTCCTGGCAGCCACCACCGCGCTGTTCGGGCAGGGCTTGACTCAGATCTCCGGCACCGTCACCGATCCGTCGGGTGCGGCGGTGGTTGGAGCGACTGTTGAAATTCTGAACCTGGACTCTGGCGCCACGCGGTCGACGACGACCGATGGCTCAGGCGCTTACAATCTGCCTCAGGTTCAACCTGGCAACTACCGGCTCAGCGTGGCTGCTCCTGGTTTTTCGACCACGGCGGTGGACAACCTCCGCCTGCTGGTGAACACGCCGGTGACGCAGAACATCCGCCTGGAAGTGGGCGCCGTCAGCGAGACGGTGTCTGTTTCGGCGGAAGCCACGCAGATCAACACGGTGGACGCGACGGTGGGCAACACGTTCGGCACGAAGCCGGTGCTTCAGCTTCCGTTTGAAGCGCGCAACGTGGTTGGCCTGCTGGCGCTGCAGCCGGGCGTCACCTACGCGGGTGACAATCTCCAGGGCAGCTACCGGGGCGGCAACGTGAATGGCGGCAAGAGCGATCAGGCGAACGTCACGCTGGATGGCGTGGACGTGAATGATCAGCAGAACCGCGATCCGTTCACCTCGGTGCTTCGCGTGACGCTGGACTCCGTGCAGGAGTTCCGCGTGGTGACGACGAACGCCAACGCCGATCAGGGCCGCTCTTCGGGCGCGCAGATCGCGCTGGTGACGAAGTCGGGCACGAACGAAGTGCATGGTTCGGCTTACTGGTTCGTGCGCAACAAGATCACGAACGCGAACAGCTTTTTCAATAACTCGGCGGTCAGCGCGCAGAACCCGAACGGTGTTCCGCTGGCGAAGCTGAACCGGAACATCTACGGTGCTTCTCTGGGTGCGCCGATCGTGAAGAACCGGATGTTCATCTTTGGCAACTATGAAGGCCGCAAGGATCGTCGTGAGGATAGCGTGCTGCGCACGGTTCCGACGGCCACCCTGCGCCAGGGCATTGTTCGCTACATTCGCTCGGATGGCTCGATCGCCACGGTGACCCCGCAGGAACTGGCTTCCCGTGTGGACCCGCTGGGGATTGGCCCGAATCAAGCGGCTTTGCAGGTGCTGAACCAGTATCCGCTGCCGAACGAGGCCACCGCGGGTGACGGCATCAACTACTCGGGTTTCCGTTTCAACGCACCTGTGCGATTCGATTCGGCCACCTACATTGCCAAACTGGATGCCTACCTCGACCGAGAGGGCAAGCATCAGGCGTTCATTCGCGGCAACCTGCAGGACGACAAGAACATGGGCGCTCCCCAGTTCCCTGGTCTGCCGCCGAACAACACCAACTTGCAGGCTCCCCGTGGGATCGCAGTCGGTCTGAACTCGGTGTTCGCCGCGAACAAGGTGAACGTGTTCCGGTACGGCATCACGCGTGTCTCCTTTGAAAACACGGGCATTTCCGACCAGCCGTTCGTGAGCTTCCGTTCGATCGACCTGCCGCAGGGCAGCGCGCGCGCCTTCATCCGGACGACGCCCGTGCATACGTTCTCGAACGACTTCACCTGGAACAAGGGTAAGCACGAGTTGAAGATGGGCGCGCAGATGCGCATCATCCGCAACAACCGGACCAACTATGCCAACTCTTTCCCCTCGGCCAGCACGAACTCTTCGTGGCTGACGGGTTCCGGCGCTCCTCTGAACGCGCCGTTCCCGGACATGGCCGCCGCCGGCCGTGTGGCTTACCGCGACGCCGCGATGGCCGTAATGGGCATCGTGACGCAGGGCAATGCCGTTTATAACTACAACAAGGACGGTTCGGCGCTTCCGATCGGAGCACCCATTGTTCGCCAGTTCAACGCTGAAGAGTACGAACTCTACTTCCAGGACACGTGGCGCGTCACGCGCAACCTGACCATCACCGGTGGCCTGCGCTGGTCGCTGATGCCTCCGATCTATGAAGCCAACGGGATCCAGACGGTTTCCCGGCAGCCTCTGAACGAGTGGTTCAATGACCGTGTGGCTTTTGCCAACGCGGGCCAGTCCCAGGACCAGGTGACCCCGGTCACCTACGTTCTCAAGGAGCAGGATGGTGGCCGCGACCTGTATCCGTTCCACAAGAAGAACTTCGCTCCCCGTCTGTCGGTGGCCTACTCGCCCGACCAGAAGACCTCCATTCGCGCGGGCTGGGGCATGTTCTATGACGTGATGGGCGCGGGTCTGATCACCAACTACGATGCCAGCGCCTTCGGGTTGTCAACGTCCTTGACGAATCCGTCGGCCCGCCTCGACCTCGCCACCGCACCCCGCTACGTGGGACTGAACCGGATCCCCGACGGTCTGCTGCTGCCAGCCCCCCCGGCCGGATTCCCGGCGCAGGCTCCGAACGTGTTCGCGATCATCAACAGTCTGGACGACGCGCTGAACATGCCGTACACGATGAACATGAACTTCTCCATTGGCCGCGAGTTTGGCAATGGATACTTCGTGCAGGCTGGCTATGTGGGCCGGCAGTCGCGCCGCTCGCTGATCAGCGAAGACATCGCGATGCCGACAAACTTGCGCGACCCGGCCTCCGGCCAGACGTACTTTGAGGCGGCTTCGATGCTGCACAATCACGTCAATGCCGGGACGCCGATCTCGCAGATTCCGCGCATGCCTTTCTGGGAGAACATGTTCCCGGGTCTGGCTACCTCGACCATGACCGCCACCCAGGCGGCTTATGACGAGTACGCGTACAACGCACCAGACTACACGTATGCGCTTTATGGCATGGACGTGTTCTGCTACCCGGCGTGCTCGAAGCTGGGGCCCTATGCGATGTACAACCGCCAGTACAGCTACCTGCGGACGCTCCGGTCGATCGGCTTCGGCAGCTACAATGCCTTCCAGTTGACTGCCCGCAAGCGCTGGACCGATGGGGACCAGGTTGAACTCAACTACACCTGGTCGAAGTCCATCGACATGGCCTCGACTCCCGAGAACTCCACCGGCACGCAAGGCATCATCACGAACGCCTTCAGCCGCCGCCAGTTCCGGGCGCCTTCGGACTACGACGCCCGTCACCAGTGGAATGCCAACTTCGTGTATGGCTTGCCGTTCGGCAAGGGCGAGAAATGGAGCACCGAGAACGGACTGCTGAACGCCATCGTTGGTGGCTGGCAGTTGAGCGGCCTCTACCGTCAGGCTTCCGGCCTGCCGACGTCGGTCGGTAACGGCCGCTTCTGGCCGACCAACTGGAACATCACCGGGTACGCCACCGCGGTTGACACGTTTGCCGACGGCACCAACAAGAGCGCTCCGGCGCCTCCGGGCGGCCGTGGCGGCGTGAACATCTTCCAGGATCCCGCGGCCGCCGTGAAGGCCTTCAGCTTCACGGCTCCCGGCCAGACGGGCGGCCGTAACATCGTCCGCGGCGATGGCAACTTCAACATCGACCTCGGCCTCGGCAAGCGCTTTAACATCACCGAAGCGCAGACGCTCCAGTTCCGCTGGGAAGTGTTCAACGTGACCAACTCGGTCCGCTTCGACCCGCTGTCGGCCACGGCTGACCTGTCGAACCTCGGCTCGTTTGGCCGCTACACGGACACGCTCAGCCTGCCGCGCGTCATGCAGTTCGCGCTGCGTTACGAGTGGTAGTCAGCCGTTAGTTCATACCCAAACGGGCGGGGCTTTCGCGAGCCCCGCCCGTTTTCCTATTACGATGAAGACATGGCGGCCAAGGCCATCATGACGGTTTCGGAATACCTGCGGACTTCGTGGCCCGACGGGGACCGCGAGTATGTGCACGGCGAGATCATTGAGAAACCCATGCCGCCCTTTTCGCACGGTGAAATCCAGATCCTTCTCGGAGCCCTTTTCCTGAGGCTGTCCAGCCAGTCCGGCGCTCCGCGCTTCATTCCGGTCAGTGAGGTCAGGCACCGCCTTGCTCCCGACGTGTTCCGGCTTCCCGATCTTGCGGTCTTTCTTGACGACCGGCCGAAGGCGGAAGTGCCGGATACTCCACCTTTCATCGCCATCGAGATCCTTTCGCCCGATGACCGGATGACGGTACTGCTCGAAAAGCTTCGTGAATACCGCGACTGGGGCGTGGCGCACGTGTGGGTGGTGGATCCGGAGGGGCGGCGGATGTATGAATTCAACTCCGATGGACTGCGCGAAACGGGCGCCCTGGTGCTGCCCGAATACCAGATCACGATTCCGCCCGCCGAGTTGTTCCCGCAACCCTGAAACCCCCTGAAAACAGGGTTTTGTGCCCTCCGCTGTGTC
Source organism: Bryobacterales bacterium (assembly GCA_003487005.1). Classification (GTDB taxonomy): domain Bacteria; phylum Acidobacteriota; class Terriglobia; order Bryobacterales; family Bryobacteraceae; genus PNKE01. Next base: position 78 of record DNFG01000263.1, on the reverse strand, counting down.
ACAATGGTATCTGTGACCGGTCACGAGATCCGCCAGAAATTCCTCGACTTCTTCGCCGCCCGCCTCTGCCGCGCCGAT
>DNFG01000016.1 GCA_003487005.1 Bryobacterales bacterium | reverse complement strand
ATTTTGCCGCCGACGGAGGAGAGGGTGAGCAGGCGCCCGCCCCGGCCCTGAGCGACCATCTGGCGGGCGGCGGCCTGACAGCCGAGGAAGGCGCCGGTCAGATTGACGTCGATGGAGCGGTGGAAGTCGTTCAGGGAATAGTCCAGAAAGTCGCCGGGGTGGACGATGCCGGCGTTGGCGATGAAGACATCGACGCCACCAAACTGGCTGACAGCGCGCTCGATGAGTCTTTGAGCGGTTTCGGGATCGGCGACATCGCCGGTGAGGGCGGAGGCGACCCCACCGGCAGCGGTGATTTCAGCGGCGACCTGAGCGGCACGCTCGGCCGAGGTGCCGTGGACGAGGACACGGTCGCCGGCCTGGGCGAAGGCGAGAGCGAGGGAGCGGCCGATTCCGGAAGTGGAGCCGGTAATGATGACGGAGCGGGGGGATTCGGACATGATGGACTCAATTCCGGTTGTAACACGGGAGGAGCGCGGGAGGCAGGAAAAAGCCCCGGGGCACGGGGGCCGCCGGGGCTTGGGAAGCGGATAGACAGCGTACCTGACGCTGAGGATGTTTAACTACGCAACCTGCGCGCGGTAGCGGTTCATCATCTCGTGCATCTGGTCTTTGAGATGGAGTTTCAGCTTCTTGAGCTTGTGTTCCTCGATCTCGTCCTCGGGAGTCAAATGGGCTTTCGCTTCGATCTCGTTGATCTGCTGCTCGTATTGGGAGTGCTTTTCAGCGAGCGCGCGGAACTCCTCATTGGACTGCATCAAGTACGCTTTCAGTTCTTCCTGAGCAATCTTGTCCATGATGGGTGGTTCTCCTTTAGGTGGGCAACCACGCCGAGTCGGGGGTTTAGGGTCACAGGCTCGGTGGGTTTCATCATCTGCATGGCGCAGAGCAACGGGGCCCCTCGGTCCCGTTGTCACCCTGAAAGTATCATTTTTTCGAAACCATGACAATCCCCGATTCGGGGGGCTGGGCGAGGGGGAAAAGCCGTAGGCCGCAGAGTCCGGAGGGGGGCCCGCGGAACGAGCGCCGCCACGCTTTGTTCGACCAGCGAACCTTGAGCCAGGGCTCCGTTCCGGACAATGCGGCCTCACACCCAAGGAGACGGGGCCGGGGAGGGGCGGGTTTCCATTTTCGGACCAGGGGCTCTCCTTTTTGACTTGGAATCGCGGGTGGGAGCGTTACCCCGGGGGCGGACGGTGCGCCTGTTGAAGTGAAGGAGAGGCCGCATGTGGTATTCGCGGTTCGCGGTGGTTCTGTTGGGGTTCGGGCTGGGGTTCGCGGCTGACGGACAGCCAGGAGGGCGGGAACATGTGGTGGCGATCGTGCTGAACACGGAATTTCCGCTTTCACCGATGACGGAGCGGGCGATGCGGGAGGAGTTGGGGCGGCTGCTGCGGCCGGCAGGGATCCGGCCGGTGGTCCACCATGACTCCCATCTGTTGGATCTCGGCATGGCCGGCGAGGTGATCTGGGTGCGCTGCCGGGGGTGCAGCGAGATTCCCGCCGGGAAGGCTGTGTCGAGGCCGGCGGGTCCATTGGGTTGGGTGCGCTGTGTGGATGAGGAAATGCAGCCGTTTATTACGCTGGACTGCCCGTTGGTGGCGGCCCACTTGCGGGAGATCCTGGTGACGCCGCAACAGTTTTCGGCCAAGCCGCAGATGGGACGGGCGCTGGCGCGGGTGCTGGTCCATGAATTGATGCACTACCTGACGCGGAGCCGTCTGCATTTGGGTAGCCGGCTGTTCCGGGAGGACATGGATCCGCAGACGCTTCTGGAGCCCGGAGTGGTGTTGGAGGATGTGGATGTGGAGGCGCTGCGGCGGACGCTGGCGCATTAGGCGCCAGGGCCGGAGCGTGGCCGATACAGGGGTGGGCGGCGGGCCTTGGTGGCCTGTTCAAAGGCATGGGCGAGTTGGATGAGACGGCTTTCGTCGTGGGCGCGGCCAAAGAAGGAAAAGCCGATGGGGAGACCCTCGGCGAGGCCGCCGGGGACGGTGATGTGGGGGAATCCGGTGACGGCGGCGGGACCGGAGCAGCCCTGGCCGGAGTTGTCACCATTGACGAGATCGCTGAGCCAGGCGGGGCTGTTGGTGGTGGCGATGAGGGCGTCGAGGCGTTCGCGGTCCATCAAGGCGGTGAGATCCTTGCGGGCTTTCTCGACCTTGGCGCGGGCTTCGAGGTACTCCTTCTCCTGAAGACCGCCGGTCTTGACGGACAATTCGAAGTACTCCTGGCCGAACCAGCGCAGTTCGGTGGCGGCATGGTGTTTATTGAAGGCGATGAGTTCTTCGAGGGAGAAAAGCGGGCCGCCGCGCTGTTCGAGGTAAGCAGCCATGTCGGCCTTCAGTTCGTACAGGAGAGTGTTACGTTCACCGGAGAAGTCGATGGAGCTGAGGTCGACGGGATCGACGAGAACGGCGCCGGCTTTCTCAAGAGCTTCCAGGCACTGGTTGGCGACGGTTGTGACGTGCTGGTTACGGCCCATGTAGCGGCGGGCGACGCCCAGACGGGCGCCGCGAAGGGCATTGGGGTCGAGGGCGGCGGTGAAGTCCTGGGGCGTTTTCGCGAGTGCACCGAGCAGCAGGGCGGCATCGCGGACGGAGCGGGCCATGGGTCCAGCTGTATCCTGGCTGTGGGAGATGGGAATGATGCCATCGCCGCCGAGCAGGCCGACGGTGGGTTTGATGCCGACGAGGCCACAGACCGAGGAAGGCGAGACGATGGAACCGTCGGTTTCGGTGCCGATGGCGGCGGCGCAGAGGCTGGCAGCGGCAGCGGCGGCGGATCCTGATGAAGACCCGGAGGTGTTGCGGTCGAGGGCGTAGGGGTTGCGGGTCAGGCCGCCGCGGCCGCTCCATCCGGAGGTGGAGCGGGTGGAGCGGATGTTGGCCCATTCGCTGAGGTTGGTTTTGCCGAGCAGGACGGCGCCGGATTCGCGAAGGCGGGTGACGATGGCGGCGTCGCGCTGGGGAGTGGGGGCATCGAGCAGGGCGACGGAGCCGGCGGTGGTCTGCATCCTGTCGGCGGTGTCGATGTTGTCCTTGATGAGGATGGGGATGCCGTGGAGGGGGCCTCTGGGACCTTTGTCGCGAAGTTCGGCGTCGAGGGCGTCGGCAATCGAGAGGGCGTCGGGGTTGATTTCGAGGATCGAGTTGAGATGGGGCCCGGAGCGGTCGATGATGCGGATGCGGGTCAGGTAGGCTTCGACGAGGCCGCGGGCAGTGACGCGTCCGGCGCGGAGGGCCTCGCCGAGTTCGGAGATGCTGACTTCTTCGATGGAAAAGGGTTCCGGCTGACGGCAGGCGGCAGTGGCAGAGAGGAGAGCGAGGAAGGCGCGGCGATCCATGCCGACAGTGTATACCCGTCGCCCGGACCGGGCACGGCGGCTCGGGCATATACTAATTTTCAATGCCGCTCAACCGCCGCCATTTTCTTTCCGCCGCCACCCTGACGGGCGGCCTGATGTTGCCGGGTCCGCGTTCTCTGGCGCAAAGCCGGCCGAAGCGGGTTGCCGTGATCGGGCCGGGCTGGTATGGGAAGGCCGATCTGCTCCGATTGATTCAGGTCGAGCAGGTGGAGGTGGTGGCTCTCGCGGATCCGGACAGCCAGATGCTGGCCGGGGCGGCGGATCTGATCGCGGAGCGCCAGAAGACGAGCCGGAAGCCGGTGGTGTATCGCGATTATCGCGAGATGCTGAAGAAGCACGAACTGGATCTGGCGCTGATCGCGACGCCCGACCACTGGCACGCGCTGGCGGCCATCGACGCGATGAAAGCGGGCGCGGATCTGTATCTGCAGAAGCCGATCAGCGTGGACATCGTCGAAGGGCAGGCGATCGTGGCGGCGGCGCAGAAGTACAAACGGGTGGTGCAGGTGGGCACGCAGCGGCGGTCCACGCCGCACTTGATCGAGGCGCGGGACCGGATCATCCGCGAGGGCAAACTGGGCCACGTGGGCGTGGTGGAGATTTACTGCTATTACCACATGCGCGCGAACGCGAATCCGCCGGACGCGGATCCGCCGGCCCATCTGGACTGGGATCTGTGGACCGGACCGGCGCCGCTGCGGAAATACAACCGGCTGGCGCATCCGGGCAGTTGGCGGGCGTTCATGGAGTATGGCAACGGCATCGTGGGCGACATGTGCATTCACATGCTGGACATGGTCCGGTGGATGCTGGATCTGGGCTGGCCAAAGTCGGTCGCTTCAACGGGCGGGATTCTGGTGCAAAAATCGAGCAAATCGAACATCACGGACACCCAGACCGCGACTTTCGACTACGGGGATCTCAAGGTCATCTGGAACCACCGCACGTACGGCGCGCCGGCGGATCCCGAATATCCCTGGGGCGCGACGTTCTATGGCGACAAAGGGACATTGAAGGCCGGGGTGATGCGCTGGGACTACCTGCCGATGACGAAAGGAGAAGCGGCGCAGCGGCGCGACGTCGAGTTTGAACTGGAGAAGTATCCGGAAGACAAGACAGAGGCGCGACTGGAGCGGCACGTGGCGCCGGCGATTCGCGGGCACATGAGGGACCTGGTCCAGTGCATGGCGACGCGGGGCAAGCCGGTGGCGCACGTCGAGGAAGGCCACATTTCGACGGCCACGTGTATCCTGGCGAATCTGTCGCAGCAGTTGGGGCGGTCGCTCACGTGGGACGCGGCGCGGCAGCAGGTGGTGAATGATGCGGAGGCGAACCGGTTGCTCCGGCGGCCCTACCGGGCGCCGTTCGTTCATCCAGAGCCGAATCGGGTATAGACTGGGCGCATGTTGCGCGCCGTTTTCTTCTTAATGCTGCTCGGTCTGCCTCTGCTTCCGGCTGAAACGAAGCCGCGGGTGCTGGTCCTGACCGACATTTCCAATGAACCGGACGACGAGGAATCGCTGGTCCGGTTCCTGCTCTATGCGAACGAATTCGAGGTGGAAGGACTGGTGGCGACGACGTCAGTCTGGTTGCGGGATCGCATCCGGCCGGACATCATTCGCGAGACCGTCGCAGCTTACGGGCAGGTACGCGCCAATCTGCTGCTCCATGCCCCAGGGTATCCGGAGACGGAGAAACTGCTGGGGGTGATCAAGTCCGGACAGACCGGCTTCGGGATGGAGGCAGTGGGCGAGGGGCGGTCAACGGAAGGCTCGAAGTGGATCATCGAAGTGGTGGACCGGCCGGACCCGCGCCCGGTGTGGGTTCCGGTCTGGGGCGGCGCGAACACACTGGCCCAGGCGTTGTGGGATGTGAAGTACTCCCGCTCGCCGGAGGAGTTGGAGAAATTCGTCGCCAAACTGCGTGTGTACACGATTTCGGATCAGGATGACGCGAGCCGCTGGCTGCGAGTGACGTTCCCAGGCCTGTTCTTTATCGGAAGTCCCACGGACGTGCTGAAGCCCGAGTACTGGCGGTCCACCTGGAGCGGCATCGGGGGCGACCGCCACTACCGCAATGCCCCGGGCGAGAATTTCCACCTGGTGGACAACCCGTGGCTGAAGGAGAACATCATCGAGAATCACGGTCCGCTGGGCGCGAGGTATCCGCTGGTGGCGTACATCATGGAGGGGGACACGCCATCGTTTCTGAATCTGATTCCGAACGGCCTCGCGGGGGATGTTTCGCCATCCTACGGAGGCTGGGGCGGGCGTTATGAACTCCGCCGCGGATACGGAGAGACGCGACCCATCTGGACGGACGCCCGGGACACGTTGCGACTCTCCGACAACCGGGAACACACCTCGAACCAGGCAACGATCTGGCGCTGGCGCGAAGCCTATCAGAATGATTTCGCGGCCCGGATGGACTGGTGCGTCCAGCCCCGGAACGCAGCGAACCACAATCCGGCCGCCGTGTTGAACGGGATACCGGGGCGCGCTCCGGTCGAGGCAATCGCGAAAGCGGGCGCGGTGCTGGCACTGTCGGCGCTGGGTTCGACTGACCCGGACGGAAACAGGCTGACCTACCGCTGGTTCGTCTACCCGGAGGCCGGCACGCTGCGGGAGGCGGCGTCGGCGCGAGTGGAGAAGCACGACAGCGCGGAGGCGCAGTTGCACCTGCCCGCGAAGGTTCAGCGTGGAGGCACGGTCCACGTCATCCTCGAGGTGACCGATTCGGGGACGCCACGCCTGACCTCGTACCGCCGCCTGATCGTCCAGGTGACGCCGTGAATCAGAAGATGCCGTCGCCGCGAACCAGGCCCATCACGCAATGCACGCCGCCGTTCTGCAGCAGCGCGGAACGGGCCAGGATGGGAACCACCCGGTACCCGGCGGGCAGGCGCGGTTCGATGTCCTCTACCAGTTTCTGCTCTGGCACGCCGAAGCCGAAAACCGGGACAAACAGGGTGTGGTCGAGAAGGAGGAGATTGGCGTAACTGACTCCGGCCCAAAGTTGGCTGCCGGTCATTTCGCCACCGATCCAGGGTACGCGAATGACGCGGAACCCCAGTCTTTCCAATGTTTCGGCCTTTTCGCGGAGGCGGCGCTCCTTCTCGGCGGTCTGGCCGGGCAACTGGTCCTCGATCACGGAGAACATGGCGACGGGCAAGCTCTGTCCTGCTCGGAGCACTGCGGCCATCTGCACCCAGTCGGCCAGCAGGTCGGGGTGGTTCGCGACCAGCGAGGGCAATTGCCGGGGTCCAACGCAGGCCAGGGCATCTTGGGGGCAGGCCTCTTTCATATAAGCATCGATCCGCTCATACGCGGCCCCATCCACGGGCATGGCCCATCCGTGCGACTCACGGCGGGCTTGTGCGAGCAGTTCGCGAATCCGGGCAGAGTTCAATTGGAGCGATTCCGGGCCGGTTAGTGCGGATTCCAACTGACGCACAAGCGTCGGCACAGGGGCGGAAAAGGTGAGCGACAACATCTTCACGGCGGCCTGCGCCAGTTCCAGATTGCCGGTCACGGGTTGGACCAGCAGGGCGGTCTGGTGCTCGGGAATGAAGGAAACGACATAGTCCACGTGCGGGGCGACGCTTCCGAAGTAGATGGCCTCGTCAGCGCCGAATTCGACGCGCAGGACGTAGGCGTATTCTTCCTCGGTCAGGTTGTCCGCCCAGTAGGGGCGGGCGGCATCACCGTAAAACAGCAGGAGTCTTTGCGGATCCCGCGGTGAACGGACAAACATCAGGTCGCCACCTTCCCAGGAGATCCGGCTTCGGCCTGTCCGCTTCGACGCGAGGGCATCGAGCAGCGCCTTGAACTGTTCGCCATTGGCCTTGTCGCCCTCGAAAATGCGTCGCGGGGTGAGCAGACGCGTGGTCTCCCGAACTTCTCCGCTCTTGATGAAATCCTGCGACCAGGAGTTCACCTGAACGTCCGGATTCGGGCGCAGGTTGATCCGGTGGCGGGAATTGGGGAAATGAACCTGCAGAGAGCGGTTGACGAGCGGGCGGGGCACGCTCCCGGCGACACCGAGACTGACATCAAGGGCGCCTGGCGCTCTCGCCAGCACAGCCTTGACGATATCCAGACTGTCACCCAGCGGCAGGCCGGGACGGGCCAGCAGGCGCATGTGAGGAATGTCCACAAACATTCCACGGATGGCGTGACTTTCCGCGTGGGCGCGGAAGCCATGGATTGAGGGCTCGTAGTGGATATGGCAGGTCTGATTGTCGATTCGCCGGACGATCAGGGGGTCAAACGGCAGGCGGTGGCTGACGAAATGGGTCATCAGGACATCCTGCCGGCCGGAACAGGCCAGTTGGATCGAATTGGGTGAAATGGCGCCGGAAAAACCGGAGTAAACGTTGACATCGTAGAACTGGATGTCGTTGGAACCGGCGGCAGGGGATGGGAGAGACAATAAGATGAGCAGGATAAGTGCAAGAAACCAGTCGCCGGGTGAGCGCGATGGTCCTTGGAGAGACTTGTGGTCCATACGTCTATGCAGGCGTGCCTGCCCATCGCAAGGTTATCCATCTTCTGGTCACTTAGGCCCGCCAATGGGCTCTCTTTCGGACACCGAATCTACTTCCAACGGGTGCAGGACAGGCGTATTCTGGGGATGGACGTAGGAGGTTCCCGCTATGCGGATCTGGATCTCGTTTCCGGCCGTCCTCGCCGCGCTGTCCCTGGGCATGGCCGCGGCTCAACCCGCTGATCTGACTGGCTCCTGGCATCTGAACGTGGAGAAATCGCGTTGGGGCAAGGTGGTGAAGCCGTTGAGCGTCGTTCTGACGATCGAACACCATGAGCCCCAGCTCGACTACCATGGCGCCGTCCAGTACGCCAACGAGGAGACCCGCGAATTCAGCTTCTCGGGCTCGCTGGACGGCGAAGAGTACGCCATGTCCCGCTCGTTTGGAGATGGGATGATCACCTTGCGGCGCATAGACCCCTGGACCGTCGAATCCACCTTCCGGTCGAGTGACGGACGCTGCACGGAGACCGCGCAAACCACCATCGCGCGATCCGGCAAGACGCTCACCCGGCGGCTGACCGTCCAATCGCCGGCGGGCCGGAAAAGCTGGACTGAACACTACGATCGGCGCTAAATCCGGCGCCCGGCGGCGCCGCTCACAGCCCGAGTTCGCGCAAAGCGGCCCGGAGCGCCTGTTCCGACTGCGCCCCGCGGAGGTAGCGGACCACGCGTCCGTCCCGGTCGATCAGGAAGATGCTGGGAATCGCCTGGACCCGGTAGAGCTTGTGCGCCTTGCGGGCGCCATCGCCCAGCGTCTCGAAGGGCAATTTCATCTGCCGGGCCGCCTGGGATGCTGTGTTCCGCCCTTCATCGTTCACCCCCAAAATGATCAGTCCGCGTGCTTCATAGTCCAGGTGCAGGAGCGAAAGGACAGGAAGCTCTTTCCGGCACGGCCCACACCAGCTCGCCCAGAAGTTCAGCAGCACCGGACGGCCGCGGAGGTCGCCCAGCCGGACTTTCTCGCCGCTTAGTGTCCGGAGTTCAAAATCGGGCGCGGTCTGACCCTGCAGGAAGGAGCCCGTCTGACCCGGAATCGGCAGGGCATCGACCAGTGAGACGTTGCGAGGGGGAACAAATTCGAATAACTCGCCGCCCAGGTCCTCCCCCAAACGGGTCTCCTCGAAGTCCACCGTGGTGCGAATCAGGAGACGTTCGCCGCTATTTCCCCGGCTGACCGCCGACCACACCAACCGCCCGATCCGGCCGCTCGCCGGGTCAAACGCTATCTCAAACATGTGCCGGTCCCCATTCGGGGACTGCTTCGACAGGAGGCGGGCCGATGGCCATGAGTGCTTCCGGCCCCCATAGCGGACTGTCACCGGGCCGGGTTCGTCGGCGGCTTCGATCTCCTGATGAACCGCGCCAAAGACGGCCAGAACGTCCGGCGCCATCGACTCGGCCAGATCCCTCTCATCATCCCGTCCGCCCGCATCCTCACCCGCCACGGCCGCCCCTTCCGTTTCCGTGTAACGCTTCAGCTTCGGCACATAGGCCCAGGATTTCTCGCCGTTCGAGATCAGATAGTACTCATCCTTTTCTTCCGGCCGTAAATGCAGGTACCGTCGCCCCGGTCCGGCCTGGGCATAGCGGACTCGAGCCTTGCTCAACGGCCGCAGCGGCTCCTCACCCCGCTGTCCAACCACCTCGATCGTACCCGCCCACAGCACCTGGTTCGATTGCGCGCAGACCTGCGATAGCTCCAGCGCCTGCCGGACCACCTCGCGCTCCGCGCCCGCCGCCTGCGCCGCAGGAAACAGTAAGAAGACTGCAATGAATTGGCTGAGCATGGCCGCAGACTATCAGAAAAACCAGAATAACAAAACCCGTTTCCAGCACAACCACCCTGCCTCCGGGCGTAGAATGTCCGGCAATCAACCCGGAAATGAACGAGTGCAGCGGCGGAAATCGCTTCCCGGCCCAGTCTTCGGCAATAATCGCGACGCCCCGCCATCTCAGGTCCACCGCCATCGAAGCGCGTTGCCAAAGGCCAACCGGCGCGGCGGCAGCCGCGCCGGCTCGCACGGAGGAACGGCCTCCGAATTGCCCTCTTTTCCGTACAAATAAGTGCACATCAGGCGGACAACCCTATGCGGAATCCCGTGATAGAGTGGCAGTGATGTCCGCAGGGGAACTTGACCGCCAGCGAATTGAACCCCTGCTGCAACGCCTGGGCGCCGGTGACCGCCCCGCCCTGGATCACCTGATTCCTCTCGTCTATCGCGATCTGCACCGCATGGCCGGAAATCTGATCCGGCAGGAGTCCACCACCAGCCGCACCCGTCCCACCTCGCTCGTCAACGACCTTTACCTCGAACTCGAGCGGCAGGGCTCGGTGGACGCCGAAAGCGCCGAGCACTTCTTCCACATCGCCGGCTACCTCATGCGCCAGATCCTGGTGGCCCGTGCCCGCCGCCGGGCCAGCCAGAAGCGCGGCGGCGGGCAGCAGCAGGTCTCGATCACCAAGGCTCTCGCCGTTGCAACAGTCTGGGAGGAGACCCCCGAGACCATCATTGCGCTGGATGCCGCCATGGCCAGATTGGAGGAGGTGGATTCATTGAAAGCAAGGATAGTGGAACTTCGCTACTTCGGGGACCTGTCAATCGATGCGACCGCCCGGGCGCTTGGCCTGTCCCCAGCCACGGTGAAGCGCCACTGGTCCGTCGCCAGGCTATGGCTGTTTGATCAGTTGCAGAAGTCCGCGAGTTGAGAACCGTGCCGGCCGGAGACTGGAATTTGTTGGACGAGGCCCTCGCGACGGCCCTGGAACTCCCAGAGCCCGAAAGGCTGGCCTATCTCCGGGAACGCCTGGCCCGCCACCCGGACACTCTCCGTCAGGCGGAGAGCCTGCTCGCCCAATCCTCGGAGGCGGAGGCCTTTTTTGAGAACTCGCCCGTCGCCGCATTCCGCCTCGCTCCCGGCCTGAGACTGGGTCCCTGGCGGCTCGAACGCGAACTCGGCCGCGGCGGCATGGGCGCGGTCTGGCTCGCCCGCCGGGCCGACGGCGAGGCCGACATGCTGGCCGCCATCAAGTTTCTGAATACGCCGTTCGCCACCCCAGCGCTGTTGGAGCGCTTCCATGGCGAGAAGCAGATCCTGGCCCGCCTCCGGCACCCTTACATCGCTCAGATGATGGATGCCGGTATCGGACCGGGCGAGATTCCGAACTTTGTCCTCGAGTTCGTCGACGGCCCGCCGGTCACGGAGTATTGCGCCGAACTCCCCCGGGCCGCGCGGGTCCGCCTGGCACGCAAGATCCTCGACGCCCTCCAGCATGCCCACGCCAACTTGGTCGTCCATCGCGACCTCAAACCCGGCAATATCCTCTGCACCGCCGAAGGATCGCCCAAACTGCTCGATTTCGGCATCGCCCGGATGGTCGAGAACGCCGGTTCCGCAGCCAGGACGGAGACACTCTATCGCGCGCTCAGCATCGACTATGCCAGCCCGGAGCAGATCCGCGGCGAACCGGTTTCCACCACGTCCGACCTCTACTCGTTCGCACTGGTCTTCTATGAGATGCTCACCGGTCAGCGCCCGCGCCGTTGGACACGGCGTCCGCTGGCCGAAGTGCTGTCGGAGGCAGGCGACTTCCGGTTGCCTCCAGCGCCTGGACTCCCGGCCGATCTGGTCTCCATCCTTGACAGGGCCACGGACCCCGAGCCAGCCCGCCGCTACCCGAGCGCGAGCGAGTTCTCCGCCGACCTGGGCCGCTTCCTCGAGGGTCTGCCCGTCCACGCCAGACATGCCAGCGCTCTGTACCTGGTTTCGCGGTACCTGCGCCGCCACGCCCTGGCCGCCACAACCACGCTGATTGCCCTGGCGGGCATCGTCGGGGGCGCGGTCACCGCACTCTACCAGGCTCGCGAGGCCGACCGGCAGCGCATCGTCGCCGTCGAGCGCCAGCGGGAAGCCGAGGCCGCGGCTCGCGAGGCCGTCGCCGCCCGCGAGCTCACGCAACAGGCGCTCACGGAAGCTCACCGGCAGCGCACCCTCGCCGACCAGCGCCGCGATGGTCTGCTCCAGTTGAGCTACTCGTTCGTCGGCGAAACCTACCGGGATATCGCCAATCTCCCCGGCGCCACACCCATCCGCGCCCAACTGCTGGCCCGCACTCTCGAACACCTCGAGCGTCTCGACGAATCCACCCTCAGGGATCCCGGCCCGTTGTTCGTCTCGATCGACGCCCTCGGCAGCCTCTCCGACACCTACGGAGGCGAAAACGCTAATCTCGGCGACCGCCAGAAGGCGCGATCCCTGCTCCAGAAGCGCGCCCGCCTGATCGACCGCCTCGCCGCCCTGCAGCCCGGCTCACTCGAGAGCCGCCGGCTCCTTCTCGATAATCGCCTCCGCCTCGCCATCCAGGACTCGTTTGACAACCGGCCCGCGTACGACGCCGCCATCCGCCGCCTGGAACCCGAAATGGATCGCCTCGCCGCCTCGCCATCCCCCACCCGCCCGCTGTATCGAACGGCCGTCAGTTTCTACTTCCACCGCGCCCGCATCACCCGCGACCAGGCCGAATGTCTGAAGTATTTCGAGCGGGTCGCCGCGCTCGCCGCGGAAGACGAACGCCAGTTTGGTGGCGACGACAACAACTGGCGCTCCCAGGCGCTGGCCTGGAAGTACGCAGCCGGACTCTTCCCCCCCGGCACCGAAGAGTCTTACAAGTACATCCAGCGCGCACTACCCCTCGATGAAAAACGCGTCGCGCTGAACCCCGCCAACGCCCAGGCTCGCCTCGATCTCACCTTCGACCAGAGCGTCGTCGCCACCTACTATTCCCGCTCCGGGCGGCTCGCCGAAGCCCGCGACCTCCTTCTGGAAATCCTCCGCCAACGCACGATCCTCGTCGAAATCGATCCCGCCAACCAGTGGTACCGGAACTCGCTCTGGTATCCACTCGCCTGGTCCGCCGGCTACAGCGCACAGCTTCAGGATTGGCCCGCCCTCGACCAGGCCCTCGCGAGGATCGACGCTCTATCCGTCTCCAGCCGCCCGCCCGGCTATGCCGCGATCCTCATCCCCTACCTCCGCGGAGAGCGCCTGTCCGCCTCCGACCCCGCCGCGGCCTGCGTACACTACCGCGAGGCCAGAGAGTTGTTCGACGGGGCCGCGCCCCCGGTTCAACGCCAGTTCGGACGTGACGGGCTCCTCCGGCAGCGCCTCGCCGAATGCATTGAAAACGAAAAGGGCTCCGCGCCCGCGCGCGAAGCCCCCTGACCGATCCCGGTTCCCGCCGCGATCAGATCTCCATCACTTCCTTTTCTTTGATCTTCGCCAGATCCTCCAGCTTGGTGATGTGCGCGTCTGTCATCTTCTGCACATCGTCATGCCCGCGACGGTCCTCGTCCTCGCTGATCAGCTTGTCCTTCAGCATCTTCTTGAACTGATCATTCGCGTCGCGCCGGATGTTGCGCACCGCCACCCGGTGCTCCTCCACCATCACGTGCAGGTGCTTTACCATTTCTTTGCGCCGCTCTTCGGTCAGGGCCGGCACCGGCACCCGGATCAGCTTCCCGTCATTCGAAGGATTCAACCCCAGGTCCGCCGACCGGATCGCCTTTTCGATCGGCCCGATCTGCGACGCGTCGTAGGGCTGTACCGTGATCATCGTCGGCTCCGGCGCGTGCAGCGTCGCGAGATGGCTGATCGGCATCGGACTGCCGTACGCCTCCACCGTCACCCCGTCCAGCAGATGCACCGACGCCCGCCCCGTGCGCAGCGTCGTCATCTGGTGCTGGAAGTCCGAAATCACCTTCTCCATTCGGCCCTTGGCTGCCGCTTCCACGTCCTTGATCGTCTGAAATTGCCCGGAAGAGGCTGCGGATGATTGATCTGATTTCATAATTTGTATCCTACCGGACTGTGTGCCTTCATGCGCCGATCAGCGTGCCTACCGGCTCGCCCATCGTCATTCGCATTATATTGCCCCGCGTCTTCAGGTTGAAGACCACGATCGGCATCGCGTTGTCCCGGCACATCGCCACCGCCGAGGCATCCATCACGGCCAGGTTCTTCGCCAGCACCTCGTTGTAACTCACCCGGTCGAACTTCACCGCGTCCGCGTGCTTGCGGGGATCCTTGTCGTAAACCCCATCCACGCCCGTCGCCTTCGCCAGCACCTCCGCCCCCACTTCCAGCGCCCGCAGCGCCCCGGCCGAGTCGGTCGAGAAAAACGGATTCGACGTGCCCCCGCCAAAGACCACCGCCCGCCCCTTCTCCATGTGCCGGATCGCCCGCCGCCGGATGTACGGCTCCGCCAGTTGATTCATGTGGACCGCCGTCATCACCCGCGTCGGCACTCCCTGCTTCTCCAGCGCGTCCTGCATCGCCAGGCAGTTGATGATCGTCGCCAGCATCCCCATCGAGTCCGCCGTCACCCGGTCCATCTCCCGCGCCGCCGACGAAATGCCCCGAAAGAAATTGCCCCCGCCCAGCACGATGCCCAACTGCACCCCTGTCCGGAACACTTCGGCCACTTCCTCGGCCAGCAATTTCACCTGGGTCCCGTCGATGCCAAAACTGGCGCCCCCGGCGAGCACCTCGCCGCTCAGTTTCAACAGCACCCGCTTGTACTTCGGCTGGCTCATCACTACTCCCCCCAGAAATCGAAAAGGGCAGGCCGTGAAGCCTGCCCTTGATGCCCGCCTACTCGGCGGCTGTCTCTTCCGATGCTCCGGTCTCGCCCACCTTGAAGCGGACATAGCCGGCCACACCCAGCGTCGCCCCCAGCGCCTTGCCCTTGTCGGCCAGGTACTGCGAAATCGTCACGCTGTTTTCCTTGATGAACGGCTGTTCGAGCAGGCACACTTCCTCGTAGTACTTCGCCATCCGGCCCTCGACCACCTTGTCGACGATCTTCTCCGGCTTGCCTTCAGCCAGCGCGCGTGCCCGCTGAATGTCCTTTTCCTTCTCGAGGTACTCAGCCGTCACCTCGTCCTTGCTCACGAACTTCGGATCAGCCGCCGCCACCTGCATCGCAATGTCGTGGAGCACTTCGGCAAACTCCGGCTTCGCCGTCGCCGCCGCGTCCGAACTCGTCACGTCCACCAGCACTGCCAACTGCGAGCCAGGATGCACATAGCTGCCCAACACGCCCGCCGCCTCGCAGCGGGCGAACCGCGGGATCACCATGTTCTCGCCGATCTTCGCAATCTTGCTCTTCAGCATTTCTTCCACCGCCGGCCCCTCGGCCGTCGGGGTCGCCATCAGCGCGGCCGCGTCCGCCGGAGCTTTCTCCGCGATGAGCGCGCCCATCGACGCCACCATCTGCTGAAACTCCTCCGTGCGCGCCACGAAGTCGCTCTCACAATTCACTTCCACGAGCACGCCCAGCTTGCCTTCCGCGCTGATCTGCACGCCAATCAGGCCCTGCTTCGCCGATCGCGCGGACTTCTTCGCCGCGCTCGCCATGCCGCGCTTGCGCAACACAACTTCCGCCTCCGCCAGATCGCCGTTGGCTTCCACCAGCGCGCTCTTGCACTCCATCATGCCTGCGCCCGTCTTCTCGCGCAGTTGCTTTACCAGACTCGCCGTGATCTCTGCCATTCGTCTCTCTCTTCCGTGATCAATACTTGGGGGGGTGATTGCGGGTCCGCCGGCTGGCTCACGCCCGCCGGCGGACCCGATGGATTATTGGTTGGCTTCCGGCTCCGCCGCGGCAGGTTCCGATTCCGCTTCCGCGGGGGCGGCTTCCGCTTCCGGCTCGGCCTGTTTCTTCGGCAACGAAACCGAAGGCAGATCCAGATCCGAAATCCCTTCCGTCAACACGTCCTCGTTCAGCCGCGGATCCACGTACTGCGCGTACTGCGACATGTCCACTGAATCGTCTTCCACCGGCGCCGCCGCCTCGGCCGTCGCGAAATCATGCTCGCTGGCCAGTTCGCGGCCTTCCAGCATCGCGTCCGAAATCTTGCTGGCGAACAGCTTGATCGCCCGCAGCGCGTCGTCGTTGCCGGGAATCGGCCAGGTCACATCGTCGGGGTCGCAGTTGGTGTCCACCACCGCCACCACCGGAATTCCCAACTTCTTCGCTTCCTGCACCGCGATCGATTCCTTGTGCGAGTCAATCACGAACAGCATGTCGGGCAGATCCGCCATGTCCTTGATGCCGGCCAGGTTCTGCATCAGGTTCTTGCGCTCGCGCTCCATCCCGATCAGTTCCTTCTTCGTCCGGCGCTCACCCGCGCCTTCGTCCAGAACCGCTTCCAGATCCTTCAGCCGCTTGATCGACTGCTTCACGGTGACGAAGTTCGTCAACAGCCCGCCCAGCCAGCGGTTGTTCACGTAGTACATCCCGCAGCGCGTGGCCTCTTCCATGATCGCTTCCTGCGCCTGCCGCTTCGTGCCGACAAACAGGATCGTCTTGCCCATCGCCGCCTGCCGCGCCACGTACTGCATCGCGTCCTTGAAGAGCTTCTGCGTCTTCTGCAGGTCAATAATGTAAATCCCGTTGCGTTCGCCGAAGATGTATTCTTTCATCTTCGGATTCCAGCGCCTGGTCTGGTGCCCGAAGTGAACGCCCGCTTCGAGCAATTCTTTCATCGTAATGGTAGGCAATTTGTACCTCGATTTCAGTACCGGTTTGCGTTAAAACCGGCGGGGGGTGGACACAAGTCCAGCCGCCAATGGCTCTCCGGCGGTCCAAAGCGAGATTTGCCGGAGGATTGGCGGCTGGGCCATTTCGAACACAAAAATCTAGCGCTTGGAGAACTGGAAGCGCGCTCTCGCACCCTTCTTGCCGTACTTGCCGCGCTCGTGCTCCCGCGGATCGCGCCGCAGGTAGCCCAGCGACTTCAGCTTCGGCCGCAACTCCAGGTTGAAGTCGCAGAGCGCGCGGGCAATGCCCATCCGCGCCGCTTCCGACTGTCCCGTCACGCCGCCGCCCGTGCAGTTCAACAACACGTCAAACTTCTCGGCCATCTCCGACGCCTGCAACGGCTGACGAACCACCGCGCGCGACGAATACGTCGTAAAGTACTGGTCCCAAGGCCGGCCGTTCACCTTGATGTTGCCCGTGCCAGGCCGCAAAAACACCCGCACCGTCGCCCGCTTGCGGCGTCCGGTGGCCAAATATTGCAGTAATGCCAAGTTCGTGTCCCTCCTGTAACGTCCGCGCTTAGCGCGCCACCGCCATCGCCCGCGGCTGCTGCGCTTCATGCGGATGCTGCTCGCCCGCATACACCTTCAGCTTGCGGTACATCTGCTTGCCGAGCTTCGTCTTCGGCAGCATACCCTTGATGGCTTCTTCCACCATCTTCACCGGGCGCGTCTGGCGCATCCGGGCCGCGGGAACCTCTTTCAGCCCACCCGGATACCCCGAGTGACGCCGGTACACCTTCTGGCTCTCTTTGTTGCCCGTCAGGACAGCCTTTTCCGCGTTGATCACGATCACATGGTCGCCCGTGTCCAGAAACGGCGTGTACGTCGGCTTGTTCTTGCCCATCAGTACTTTGGCCGCCTGGCTGGCGAGACGTCCCAGAGCGGCTTCGCTGGCGTCGATCACATGCCAGGTACGCACAATCTCGCTCTTGGACGGAAATTCGGTCTTCATAGACAAACCATCTCCGGTAACGGAATCCAAACTTTTGATTCTACGGACGCACAGCCGCCGAAGTCAATCCCGTGGCAGCCGCGACAGGCGCAGTCAGACCCTTGAATTATAACACGCACCAGTTCGTCAATTGTAGCCCGCCGTCCGGTCCAGCGCGAAAAACCTCACCCGACGGCCGGGCCTTCGCTACTTCTTCGGCCCTTTGCCCGGCAATCCCACCGGGTTCTCGTGCACCCGCTCCGGCGTCCCCCCCGCCATCCCGCTCGCCAGCGTCACGCTCTTCTCCCCGAACTTGTCCCGTAACCGGTCCACCGCCGTCAGCGCCCGCTTCGCCCGCTCCACCCGCTCCCCGTCCAGCAGGCCCAGTTGCCCCTCGGTCTTCTCGAACCCCGACACCCCCACCCCGATCAAACGGACCTTCCCCCCATCCCACGCCTTCCGGAACATCTCCCGCGACGCCTGAATCAGTTCCACGTCCAGTTGCGTCGCCCCGGAGAGCGTCTTTGCCCGCGTTATCGTCTCAAATGACGCATTCCGCAGCTTCAAATGCACGGTTCGCGCATGAAATGCATGCTCCCGGAGCCTTCGCGCCACCTTTTCGGTCAGCCGCGTCAGCGTTGCCTCCAGCCTGCCCGCGTCCGCGGTGTCTTCGTCGAACGTGTGCTCGTGGCTGATCGACTTCGGATCCTCGTGCTCCCCGATTTCGCTGTCAAACCACCCGCCCGCGTCCATGCCCTGCGCCTTCCCCGCCAGCGCCAGTCCCCACTGACCGAACCGCCGCTCCAGGAACGACGCCTCCAGCCTCGACAGATCCCCGACCCGCCGGATCCCCAACTCGTGCAGCCGCTTCTCCGTCACTTTGCCCACCCCGGGCAGCTTTCTCACGTCCAGAGGAGCCAGAAACGCCGCCTCCACCCCCGGCTGGATCCACAAAATCCCGTTCGGCTTCGCCTGATCGCTCGCCACTTTCGCCACCAGCCTCGAAGTGGCGATCCCCACCGAACAGTTCAACCCCGTCTCCCGCTTCATCCGCTCGTGCAGCCGGTCCGCCGCCCGCAGCGGCGGTCCCCACAGCCGCTCGCTTCCCGTCATGTCCAGATACGCCTCGTCCACCGACGCCATCTCCACCTTTGGCGTAAACGACTCCAGAACCCCGTGCACTTTGTGCGAATACTCCCGGTAGCGTTCCGGATGCCCGTCCAGGAAGATCGCGTGCGGACACCTCTGCGCCGCCGTCCGCAACGGTAGCGCCGAGTGCACCCCGAACTTGCGCGCCTCGTAACTCGCCGCCGACACCACCCCGCGCTGGTCCCTCTGCCCGCCCACCACCACCGCCTTGCCCCTCAGCGAGGGGTCAAACAACTCCTCCACCGACACAAAAAACGCGTCCATGTCCACGTGGAAGATCATTTTGGGCCTTCTTAAGGAGCGTAGCGCCCCGAAATCACCCGCGGAAGCCCCGCCAGATCACAGCCGGTCTCGATATCCCTCCACCGCGGACCAAACGCCGCCCGGACCGCCGCCTCGATCTGAAACCCAATCTCGAAGATCAGCCAGCCGCCCGGCCGCAATAGCCGCTCCGCTTCCGGCACGATCCGCCGGTATGGCTCCGCTCCGTCCGCGCCGCCCGCCAGCGCCACCCGAGGCTCCCAGTCCCGCACTTCGTGCTGCAAATGCGCGATTTCGGACTCGGGAATGTATGGCGGATTCGACACAATCAGGTCAAACGCCCCCCCCAAACCGGCCGCCAGGTCCGTCCGGACCAATCGGACCAACGCCCCCAACCGCCGCGCATTCTCCCGCGCCACCCGCAACGCCCCCGCGCTGATGTCGGTCGCCACCACCAGTTCCCTGCCCTGTTCCAGCGCCAGCGTCACCGCCAGCGCTCCCGACCCCGTGCCGATGTCCAGCACCCGCCGCGCCTCGCGCGCCACCGCCGCCGCCCGTTCCACGACATGCTCGGTCTCCGGCCGCGGAATCAGCACCTCCGCGCTCACCACGAACTCGCGCCCGAAAAATTCCTGCCGCCGGGTAATGTACTGGGTCGGTTTGCCCTTCAGCCGCTCGTGCAGATAGCGCCCGTAGTGCAGCCATTCCACCGTTGAAAGCTCATGTTCGGGATGGCTGTACAGATAGACCCGTTCACGCCGCAAGGCGTGACACAACAGCACTTCCGCCGTCAGCCGCGCCTCGGCCACCCCGCCCCCTTCCAGAAGTGCCTGACCCTGCCGCAGCGCCGATCCCGCCGTCACCGCGCCGCTCCCGCCTTCAGGCCACCGCCTGATCCTGCGCCTGTTCCTTCAGCTTCCGTGCATTGAAGTGCGACGTGCAGGCATCGAGCAATTCCCCGACCTCGCCCTCCATGATCCGGTCCAACTGGTGCAGCGTCAGTCCGATCCGGTGATCCGTCACCCGGTTTTCCTTGAAATTGTACGTCCGGATCTTCTCGCTGCGGTCGCCCGTGCCCACCTGGCTCCGGCGGTCCGCCCCAATCGCCTGCATCTGCTTTTCCAGTTCCAGTTCGTAGAGCCGCGAACGCAGCACGCGCTCCGCCTTCGCCCGGTTCTTGATCTGCGACTTCTCGTCCTGACAGCTCACCACCAGACCCGTCGGCAGATGCGTCATCCGCACCGCCGAATAGGTGGTGTTCACGCTCTGCCCGCCCGGTCCCGACGAGCAGAACGTATCGATGCGCACGTCCTTCGGATCGATCTTGATCTCCACGTCGTCGGCTTCCGGCAGCACCGCCACGGTGATAGTGGACGTGTGAATCCGGCCCTGCTGTTCAGTCACCGGCACGCGCTGCACCCGGTGCACGCCGCTCTCGTACTTCAGCCGCGAATACACCTTGTTGCCGCTGATCAGCGCGATCACTTCCTTCACGCCCCCGGCGCCCGACTCGCTCATCGACGTCAGTTCCACCTTCCAGCGCTGCCCTTCCGCGTACCGCGAATACACCCGGAACATCTCCGCCGCGAACAGGCTCGCTTCGTCCCCGCCCGCCCCGGCGCGGATCTCAAGAAGCACGTCCTTGTCGTCGTTCGGATCTTTTGGCAGCAGCAGGAAACGCAACTGCTCCACCTGCGCATCGATCTTCGGCTGGAGTTCAGTGATCTCGTCTTCAGCCATTTGCCGCAGGTCCGGATCGCTCTCCGTGCGCATCCCCTGCGCCTGTTCGAATGCATCCGCAAGCCGCTTGTACTCGCGGTATGCCTCCACGATCTCCTCGAGATCCCGCTGCGCCTTCGCCGCTTTGCGGTACTTCTCCGGATCGTTCACCACGCTCTCGTCGCCCAGTTGCGCGGTCAACTCCTCGTAACGCCGTTCGACGTCATCCAACTGCCGGGTAAATTCCATAAAATTCCAGATCAGACCGCCGCTCAGGCGATCACCAACTCGCCCCCGTGCTGCTTCTCCAACTCCATCGCCCCCTCCAGCGCATGGATCGCCACCTCGGTCTGATCGTCCGCCGGAGGCTTTGTCGTGATCCGCTGCAGCCACAACCCCGGCGCCGTGATCAACGCCATCAGACTCGCCCGCCGCTTCGCCGCGAAACGGATCATCTCGTAACTCAGCCCCATGATCAGCGGTAACGCCAGCACCCGCAACGCCATCTTCGCCACGAACGTGTGCGCCGGAATCACCGCGTACACCACGATCGACACCAGCATCACCACCAGCAGGAAACTCGTCCCACACCGCGGGTGAAAGGTCACGAACTTTTGCGCGTTCTCCACCGTCAGCGGCTTGCCGGACTCGAAGTTGAACACCACCTTGTGCTCCGCCCCGTGGAACTCAAACACCCGCCGGATGTCCGCCCACTGCGAAATCATCCACAGGAACCCCAGGAAGATCACCAGCCGGATCACCCCGTCCACCAGATTGAACGCAATCGGATTCTCGATCCCGGGAAACTGCGTTTGCAACTGCGTTGTCAGCACCAGAGGCACAAACTTGTACAAAAAGATGAAAAAAGCGAACGAAAACACCAGGTTCAGCGCCATCGCCCAGCCCGGAATCTCACCCGACGCCTTCTTGCCGGGTTGCAGGCTCTCGCCCTTCTTCTTCGCCTCTTCTTCGGCCAGATCCGCCGCCGCCACATTCGCCGAGAACCGCAACGCCTTCACGCCCAGCCACATCGCCTGCCCCAGCGTCCCCACCCCGCGAATGATCGGGTACTTGAACAGTGGATACTTCTCCGACACCCGCGCCAGCGGCGCTTCTTCGGTCACCATCGAGCCGTCCGCCTTGCGAACCGCCGTGCAATAGCTGTGCGGGGTCCGCATCATCACGCCTTCCATCACCGCCTGCCCGCCGACGAGAGTTTCCTCGCCGCTCTCCAGCACCGGCAACATCTGCGTGTGAACGGCCAGACGTCCAAATTGTTTCCAGTTCAAGGCCAAAGACGCTCCCTCTCCACCCTCAAGTATATCAGGGGGTTGCGCGCAACTCCCTCCCATTCATGGATGCTGACGCCCGCTCCGGAGTTGCGCCACGATCGCCTTCGCCCCTGGAAACTCCGCGGACGCCTCCTCCAGGTTCCTCAGTGCCTCCGGAGTCCCCTTGCCCTGTCTCAGCAACGCAAGCCCCAGCACGTACTTCGCCCGCCCCTGTTCCGGCGACAACCGCCGCGCCAGCCGTGCCCGCGCTTCCGCCTCCTCCGGGCGTCCCGACATCAGTTCCGCCACCGCCGCGTGGCTCTGAAACTCCCCGTTCGCCCCGTCCAGGTCCGCCGCCCGGATCAGATACCCGCGCGCCGCCTCGTACTCCTTTCTCGCCAGCGCATACACCCCCAATTGCTCCAGCGCATCGGCGAACTCCGGATCCAGCCGAACCGCCTCCCGCAAGTACCGCTCCGCCTCATCCTTTCGCCCGGCCTTCGCCAAGCTGGCTGCTTTGCGCCAGCACTTCAATGCCTGCTTCGGCGTCTTGTGCCGAAGCCGGTACAGGCTGACCGCCGCCCGCGCCGGCGGCGTCTCCGCGGCTCCCTCGATCCGGATCTCGATCTCCCCCGGCTGCCGCGCCGTCACCAGCCGCCGCGCCACCACCGCGCCTGCCACGTTGATCACCCTCAATTCCACCGCCCCCTCGCCCCAGTCCTGCATTCGGAATCCGCCATCCACCGACACAATCGCCGTCGCCGGTTGCCCCCGGCTCAGTGCCGTCGCCGCCGCCTCAACCCGGAACCGGTCAAACTGCATCGGAGCGTCCGAGACCAGTCTCCCCGTCAGCCAGCCTCCCGCCGCACTCTGACCGAGGGCCGGACCACCGGCCGCCGCCCACACGCACACCACGAGTAACCACCTGAATCCAGGCATAATCCGTCCTCCAAATTGAAGTGAGTTGAACTTGGGCGGACGGGGACCGGCTGAACGGGTTGAAACAAACAGGGATCAGGCCAACGGGGCGGCTTCAGTCAGAGTGCATGGCGGCTGCGACGGCCCTCAGGCCGCCGCCCGCCTCGTCTTTGGGGGTTGGGGCCGGCGCCAGACATGGGTATCCAGCAGCCAGCGTAAATGGACCGCTTCGAACGGGGATGCGCAATAGTCGGCCGCGCCTGCTTCCAGAGCGTCCAGCCAGACATTCACTTCCGGTAACCGGCTGACCACCACCACCGGGACATTGCCAAACCGCCCGGCCGCTTCACGGCACGCCGGCCCCAACCCCCAAAGACG
>DNFG01000267.1 GCA_003487005.1 Bryobacterales bacterium | reverse complement strand
GCTCTTCCGATCTATCACCGCCCACGACGCGAACAACGCCGTTCGCGCATCCCGCTGATTCCTCGCCGACAACAGCCTCTGCACCAGCATCTGTTCGGTTCCGTGGCTCGCCGTCGTCAGAAAACATCCGCCCAGCACCCCCGCCCAGAATGAGTAGGTCGTCGAAAAGAACTTCATCGACATCTCGAAATGGAAGTCGAACAACTTCAGCTTGCCCGCCTCCCCCGCCATCTGCAGCACATACGGCCACCCTTCCGGGATCATTCCCAGCATCACCACCAGACTCACCAGCGCCCCCGCGATGTAGAGGACCATTTGCACCACGTCCGTCCAGATCACCGCCGTCATCCCCCCGTGGAACGTGTAAAACAAGGTCAACGCCACGATCACCCCGATCGACAACATCTCCCCCGTCCCCAGAATCACTGAAATCACGATCGAGATCGCGAACACCCGGACCCCCTCCGCCAGCGCCCGCAACACCAGGAACAAACCCGCCGTCAGCTTCCGCAACCGGACTCCGAACCGCCTCTGCATCAACTCGTAGGCCGTGAACAGGTCCCCCTTGAAGTAGTGCGGCAGAAACAGGAACGAAATCACCATCCGCGCCAGCAGATACCCGAACACCACCTGCAGGAACCCCAGGTTGCCCCCGAACGACAGCGCCGGCGTCCCGATCACCGTCAGCGTCGATGTCTCCGCCGACACAATCGTGAACGCAATCGCCCACCACGGCGACGTCTGCCCCCCAAGGAAGTAGTCCCGCAGCGAATGCTGCCCTTTCCGGAACTGCGCCCCGAACCAGGTGATCCCCACCAGGTAGAGCACGATCACACCGAGATCCACTGTGCGCATGAAGTGTCGGATTGTAGCATACGCGCCCCCCGGGAACATTTTTCACCCTGCGCGCATCTATACGGCAGGAACAGACCGGGTTCCAGCCCGTTCGACCGCCAGGAATGGGTATGATGGAAAGTTTACGAACGGGCTTCCCTGGTACTGCCACCGGTTGCTCCACCGTCCAGCCGTTCGGTATACTGCCGCAAGTACAAACCGTTGCGGCCCGTATTCAACGGCAGACGGCCCGAGCAGGCTTCCCGTAACGTAGAGATCGAACCGACCTTAGGAGGCATGAGGTGCTGATGAATCTGAAGAGCGCGATCGCGGCCGTCGTCTTGGGGGCCTTCTGTACCACCGGAGCACTGGCTCAGGAATGGAAGGACCGCGCCGAATACGACCTGGTGGTTGAATCCATCAGCAAGGAGCAGAACCCGAAAACCAAACTCGGGCTCATCAACCAGTGGAAGGAAAAGTATCCCGATACCCAGTTCAAGACGCTCCGCCATAACCTCTACGTCACCACGTACCAACAACTCGGCGACGGGAAGGCCATGAAGGCCGCCTCCGAGGACTGGCTCAAGGACGATCCCAAAGCCATCCCCCCTTACTACTGGCTCAACCTCCTCGCCATCTCCCTGAATGACACCTCCGCCGACGCTCTGGCCGCCGGCGAACGCGCCGGCAAGGGCCTCCTCTCGATCCTTGACGAAGCCTTCGAGGCCTCCAAAAAGCCCGAAGCCGTCTCCGCCGCCGACTGGGCCGCCCAGAAGGTCTCCATGGCCGGCATCGCCAACAAGACCCTCGGCTGGGTTGCCATGCAGCGCGACCAGAACGAAGCCGCCGAACGGTACTTCGTCGAGGCCCTCAAGCATACCCCCGGCGACGGCGCCATCAGCTTGTGGACCGGCACCGTCATCGCCAAACAGAAAAAGGTGGAGAAACAATCCGCCGCCCTCTACCACTTCATCCGCGCCGGCGCCGTCGAAGGGCCCGCCGCCCTCCCCGCCGACCAGAAGAAACAGATCACCGCTTACGCCGAGAAGAGCTACGTCAACTTCCATGGCGACAAGGGCGGCCTCGCCGAAATCATCGCCCAGGCCAAGACCAGCCCCATCCCTCCCGCCGGCTTCAAGATCGAGTCCAAGGACGAAATCCTGATCAAGCAGGAAGAAGAACTCAAGCGCACCCAGCCCGTCCTCGCCCTCTGGGTCAGCATCAAACGCGAACTCAGCGGCGCCAATGGTCCCACTTACTGGGAGAACTTCAAGGGCACCATGGTCCCCGGTGGCGTCCTCGTCGGTGAAACCAATGTCGAGAAGTTCAAGGGCGTCGTCGTCAGTTCCTCTCCGGAACGCCGCCCCAAGGAAGTCGTCCTCGGACTTTCTTCCCCGGACATGAGCGAAGTCACCATCCGCTTTGATACCCCCATGCCCAACCCCATCGACCCCGGCACGGAACTGGAGTTCTCCGGTGTCCCCCTCGAATACACCGCCGACCCCTTCATGCTCGTCTTCGACGTGGAGAAGGAAGACGTCGTCGGCTGGCCCAAGCCCGCCCCGCCTGCCAAGAAGGCCCCGGCGAAGCGGAAGAAGTAGCCTCTCCCCATCTTCTCCAGCTTGCAGGGCGGACCCGCTTGGGTCCGCCCTTCACGTTTTGTACAAAGACGATAGACAAACCACTCTCCACCCGGCGGGAGCTCCCCGGGGAGCGGGGTTGAGGCGATTTGGAGGGAAAAGCGAGTGAGCGCACCAACAAAACGAGGTACGGACAACAGCAGAAGGAATCTTCCACCGTCCCAACGCGAGGCGCTGCTTGAAGCTTTGCAGACCCGCTTCAAGGCGAACATGGGCCGGCACCCGGGCTGCCAGTGGGAGACAGTGAGGCTGCGGCTGGAAAGCCGTCCCGATAAGTTCTCGATCATCAACGAGATGGAGCGAACCGGTGGTGAGCCGGACGTCTTGGGCCGGGATGAGAGTACCGGAGAATTCCTATTTTGCGATTGCTCCGCGGAGAGCCCGTTGGGCCGGCGCAGTCTCTGCTACGACGCTGAGGCGCTCGCGACCAGGAAGCAAAACAAGCCAGCGGGCAGTGCGCTCGATATGGCACGGACCATGGGTGTCGACATCCTGAACGAGGAACAGTACCGGGAACTGCAAAAGTCAGGTGAATTCGACACCAAAACGTCCAGTTGGATCTGGACACCACCCGCGATCCGGAATTTGGGCGGTGCGCTCTTCTGTGACCGGCGCTACGGCACGGTCTTCGTGTACCACAACGGCGCTGAGTCCTACTTTGCCGCCAGGGGTTTCCGTGGGATCCTGAGGATCTGATCCCGGGGCCGCCGGATTCAGGTTCCGCGGGTGGAGGACTCCAGGCGAAGTGAGCCCGAAGCAGTGAAGCGCCGGCCGCGGGGCTAGCGCCCGACCGCGCGCAGCCGGGCTTCCGCCCGGGCGCTCTCGCTGCGCGCCAGCAGGTAACTGAAGGTGAGCCGCTCCCACGCCGACAGAGGCTCCGCGGAGTGCTCCAGCGCCTGATAGGTCGCAAGAAACCGCTGCGCGGGAGGCACCACGGGCACCACGAGAAGCGCCGCTGCGAGCACGAGGCCCGCCGTTGCCGCTGCCGCCCGCGAGATGGTGAATCTTGCCTTCACACCAATGAAGACGCAGCACCCCCCCTCCGGATTACAAGCCGTACCCTTAAGTTAACGCCTGTCGCAGATCCCGCAGCAGCGAACGCGCCGCATCCGCTTCGTCCGCCGTCGCCGCCCGCTCGTCGCCTTTGAAGACGAATGCCGGCCCGTCCGCCCGCTCCACCAGCGCCTCGAACCCCCGTTCGGTCAATGCTCCCGGCGAACCGATTCCCCCAAATCCCTCTGCCCGCCGCTCCACCAGCACCACGCAACCCGCCCGCTCGAACACAAAATGATGGGGCAATTCCGGCGTCGGCAGCAGTTGAATCCCCGCCGCCGAGATCCGTTCCAGTTGTCCCAACAAGCGCTCGTCCATCACCCGCCTACATCTTGTACCGGCCGAAATCCTCGTCGTTGAGGCCCTCCAGCCACCGCTTCAGCTCTTCGTTCGTGCCTTTGTCGCCCAGGTTCGCCGCCGCCTTCGACGACTTCAGCACCTGTTCCTCGACATAAATCGGGCAATCCAGCCGCAGCGCCAGCGCCAGAGCATCGCTCGGCCGCGAATCGATGCTGATCAACTCTCCATCCCGCTCGATCCAAATCACGGCGTAAAAGGTGTCGTCCTTCAACTCGTTCACCACCACCTTCTTCACGCCCGCCTCCAGACCCGTCAAGACGTTCTTGATCAGGTCGTGGGTCATCGGCCGCGGCGTCGTCACCTTCTCGATCTCCAGCGCGATCGCGTTCGCCTCGTAGATGCCCACCCAGATGGGGAGGATCGCGTCGCCGCCCGTGTCCCGCAGGATCACAATGGGCATGTTCGTCACCGGATCCATCATCAGGCCCCGGATTCTCATTTCGACTTCCATGGCGTACCCTCCTGTCTATACCAGCATCGCGCATTCGCCGGCCAGCGAGTTGGGGCCCGCCCGCGTCACCCGCACCGGCAGATACCGTCCGAACATCTCCCGCCGGCCGGGCTGACCGCCATCCTCGCGCGCCGGCGCCGTGAAGTTCAGCACCCGGTTCTGCGCCGTCCGCCCGATCCATTGCCCCGTGGATGCATTGAACCCCTCCACGAGCACCTCGAGTTCCGTCCCCACCACCCGGCTGTTCCGCCGCAACTGAATCGCCCGCTGCTTCTCCTGCAGCGCCGTCAGCCGCCGGCTCTTCTCTTCCTCCGGAATGTGATCGCCCAGCGCCAGCGCCGCCGTGTTCGGCCTCGGCGAATACTTGAAGCTGAAGATGCTGTCGTACTCGACCTCGTCCAGCAGGTCGAGCGTCTCCATGAAGTCCGCCTCCGTCTCGCCCGGAAAGCCCACGATGATGTCGGTCGAAATCGCGATGTCGCGCTGCGCCGCCTTCATCCATTCGATCCGCTGCATGTACTCGTCCCGCGTGTATTGGCGGTCCATCGCCGCCAGCACCCGCGTGGACCCGCTCTGCACCGGCAGA
>DNFG01000353.1 GCA_003487005.1 Bryobacterales bacterium | reverse complement strand
TCTTCCGATCTGTCGGCGACGCGCCAGACGTTGAGGGTGGAGGTGAGGAGGATGGGGGTTTCGATTTCGCCGAGTTCATCGATCTGGGTGGTACCGATGAACTTGCCGAAGCCGTTGCCGGTGAAGACGGCGGCGGGGACTTTCTGGCGGAAGAGGTTGCCGTCGTGGGGGAGGATGGCGGTGATGCCGGTGCAGATGCGGTGGTCGCGCCGGAGGGTGGCGTGGCCGACGCGGACGCCGGGGACGTCGGTGATGGCGTTGAGGGGACCGGGGGGCATGGTGCCGAGGAGGATGCCGGCGTCGCGGGCGCGGAGGCGGGGTTGGGCAGGGAGGACTGCGGCGGCGAGGAAGAGGAGGAGGAGAAGGCGGGTGGAAAGCATGGATTCAGTCTAGAACGACTCGCCTGGAGGGGCACGGGGCGAGGGCGGCGGCGAAAAATTTGTGCTTAATTCTGAAAGAACGATTGTAAAATGAGTCAATTCGGTGTTGGCTGCGCCGAAAGGAGGAGATTGATGGACAGACTCAGAGTGGACGTGAGCCGGATTGTGCGGCTGGATGTGGCGCGGTACAAGCAGGCGGTTTCGCCGAAGGGGCCGCCGCGGCGGCAGTTGGGGAGTATCGAGCGGCCGGCGTTGACGACGGCGATCAGTGCGGCGGCGCGGGTGTCGTCGACGGCGCGGCTGCTGAAGGAGGTAACGGAGCTGGCGGACGCGGCGAGACGGATTCCGGTGTCGTTCGTGGGGGGACCGGCGCGAATGTTCACGATGCCGCGGAGTCTGTCGGTGGTGACGATCGGGATTGGGTCGTCGAGTTCGGCGTTTGCGGTGATTGGGGTGTCGTTTGGTGCGGGTTTGTATGGGTCGAATACGCCGGAATTGGGGGTTTACGACAGCTATGGCGGGGGGATCTGGACGAATGCGGGGGTGTCGGGAGGGTTGGCGGTGTCGTATGTATTCGGGCCGCCGTCGGCTTTTGGGGGGATGAGTTGGAGTATTGCGGTGGGCGCGGACATCCCCGGAGTCGGCATTGGGGTCAGCGCGGCCTTGATGTTCGGGGCGAGCGGGCCGCCGTACGATTTCCTGGGGTACACGGTGGGGATTTCGGCGGGGATTTCGGTGCTGCCGGCGGACGTTTCGTTCCAGGTATCGAATACACGGCTGCTGCCATTGACCTGAGGCGGGGGGGCGGTAGACTGTGGAGTATGGTTTCGAGGGTGCTCCGGCAGGTTCACTTGTATCTGGCGCTGGTGCTGGCGCCTTGGGTGTTGATGTATGGGTTATCGACGGGGGTGATGAACCACAGGGTGCAGTTGCGGGAAGTGTATGGAGGGCCGCTGCCGGCGCCGGTGTTTGAGCGGGAAGCGGCACTGGAAATCGCGCCTGCGGAAGGGGCGAGCGCAAAGGAGGTGGGGGGGGAGGTACTGGCGGCGCTGGGGATGGAGGGGGCTTTCAACGCGAGTGTGCGGAAGGCGGATGGGGCTTTTGTTATCAACAGGCTGGACCCGATTGTGCCGCGGCGGGTGACGGTGGCGCCGGGGTCGGGGAAGGCGGTGATTGAGAAGATTCCGTGGGACAGCCGGGCGTATCTGGAGCGGATGCACCGGCGGCGGGGGTATCAGCATGATTACTGGCTGGAGGACGCTTGGGCGCTGTCTGTGGATGTGTTCATCGCGGCGGTGCTGTTGTGGGCGTTGTCGGGGCTGTGGATGTGGTGGGAGATGAAGAAGACGAGAGGTTGGGGTTGGCTGGCGCTGGCGGCGGGATTCGCGCTGTTCACGGTGTTTGTGGTGACGATATGACGTTTTTGCACTTCAACCGGCGGGCGCATCTGTATCTGGGGCTGGGATTGCTGCCGTGGTTTCTGGTGTACGGAGTGAGTTCGATTCCGTTTGCGCACTCGCAGTACTTCGAGGAACTGGACAAGGCGAAGGGTTTGCCGCTGTGGAAGTTGCGGGAGGAGCGGAAGTACCGGATCGCGGTTCCGGCGGAGGGGGATTTGCGTCCGGTGGGGGCGCGGATCATGAAGGATCTGGGGCTGGAGGGGTCGTTCGGGACGTACCGGCAGGGGGAGAGGCAGGTGAATGTGTACATTCACACGTTTCTGAAGTCGACGCAGGTGAAGTATTTCGTGGAGGAGGGGCGGGTGACGGTGGAGGAGAGGCGGTTCCGGTGGGACCATTTTCTAACCGGGATGCACGCACGGGGGGGATTCGAGCAGGATGGGTGGCTGACAAAGGCCGGCGGCGTCGCGGTGGACATGGTGGTGGTGGGGATGGTGTGGTGGGTGGTGAGCGGACTGATTATGTGGTGGAAGTTGCCGGGGAAGCGGCGGTGGGGCTGGGTGGCTCTCGGGGTGGGGGTGGGGAGCTGGGTGGTGTTTATGGGGTGGCTGTGATCGACAACGGGCGTCAGGGGACGAGGCGGGCTTCGGAGTCAGGGGGGATCTGGAGTTCGGTGGGGTAGAGGGGGTGGATGAGCCCGCGTTCGTCGTAGTAAGTGGGGCGGACGCGATCGACGACCTGAGCGACGGAGCGTTCCATGATGTCGAAGTAAGGCTTGGGGTAGAGGCCGATGGAGAAGACGAGGGCGAGCAGGGGGGTAAAGACGGCGATTTCGCGCCAGTTGAGGTCTTTCAGGGAGAGATTGCGTTCGCCGACTTCGCCGAGAGTGGTGCGCTGGAAGAGCCAGAGGAGGTAGGCGGCGCCGAGGGCGATGCCGATGCCGCAACTGAGAGCCCACCAGAAGGAGTATTCGTAGACGCCCCGGATGACGGTGACTTCACCGATGAAGCCGTTCATGGGGGGGAGGCCCATGGAGGAGAGGACGGCGATGAGGAAGACGATGGTGAAGACGGGCATGACGCGGAACAGGCCGCCGTACTCGGCGATGAGGCGGGTGTGGCGGCGGTCATAGACGACGCCGACGATGAGGAAGAGCATGGACGTGGAGACGCCATGGTTGATCTGCTGGAGGATGGAACCGGCGAGGCCCATGGGATTGAGGGCGAAGATGCCGAGGGTGCAGAAGCCCATGTGAGAGACGGAAGAGTAGGCGACGAGTTTCTTCCAGTCTTTCTGCATCAGACTGACGAGGGCGCCGTAGATGATGGCGATGATGGAGAGGGTGGCCATCACGTTGATGATCTGGGGGTCCTTGGCGGCATCGGGAAGCATGGGCAGGGAGAAGCGGAAGAAGCCATAGGTGCCCATTTTGAGGAGGATGCCGGCAAGGATGACGGACCCGGCGGTGGGGGCTTCGGTGTGGGCATCGGGGAGCCAGGTATGGAGGGGCCACATGGGCACCTTGACGGCGAAGCCGAGGAAGAATGCCCAGAAGACCCACCATTGCATGGCGGGGTCGACCTGAGTATCAAGCAGAGCGGCCATGTCGAAGGTGAGGCGGTTGAACTGGATGTAGTGCTGCCAGTAGAGGATCAGCACGCCGAGGAACATGATGACGGAGCCGATCAGGGTATAAATAACGAACTTGATGGAGGCGTAGCCTCGGCGTTCCCCGCCCCAGATGGCGATGATGAAGTACATCGGAACGAGGGTGAGTTCCCAGAAGATGAAGAAGAGGAGGAAGTCCCGGGCCATGAAGACGCCGAGCATGCCGAACTGGAGGAGGAGGAAGTGGGCGTAGTATTCCTTGAGGCGGAGTTCGACGGCGGACCAGGAGGAGAGGACGGCGAGGAAGCCGACGAGGGTGGTGAGGATGACGAGGAGGAGGGCGTAGCCGTCAATGGCGAGGTTGAAGGAGGCGCCGATGGAGGGGATCCAGGGGAGCTTGACGATGTACTGGTAGTCGTCGTTGAGGCGGAAATTGGACCAGAGGGGGAGAGAGACGAGGAATCCGGCGGCGAAAACGGCGTTGGTCCAGAGCTTGATGGCCCTTGTTTTCGAGGACGGGATGAAAAAGAGGACAAGGAGACCGAGAAGCGGGGTACAGAGGGTGATGGTCAGAGAATGATCCATAACGGGCCACCGGGCCAAGCGATCATTCTATCCTAAACCGGGGATAAATGGACAATCCGGTCTGGAACGGGGCAGGCGCGGTTCAGGCGCGCTGCTTCCTGAGGGCCATGAGGGCGCCGAAGGTGGCGCCAAGGGCGCCGAGGGTGGCGGCGAAGGTGCCCCAGGCGTCGGAAGATCCGTCGAAGCGGTAAACGGGGCTCATGAAGTAGCCGTAGGCCATCAGGACGAAGGCGATGGAGCAGAAGACGGCGAGGAGGGGTTTGGCGCGGCCCTTGAGAGCGAGGACGGAGGAGATGATCCCGAGGAGGCCGAGGACGAGGAGAGCCCAAAGGGCGGCGCCATCCTTGAACCACGGAAGCATCTCCAGGCGGAAATTACTTGAGCCTGAGATCAGCAGGATGAACCCGACTCCGAAGGCGAGGAGACCGACGGCGAAGGCGAACAGGTAGCTCCAGAAACGCAGAACCACAGCGAAAAAATTCACGGAACCTCCAGGGCAGCAGACAAAGTAAGCGACCATTCTACCAATTCGGACGGCGTTGGCTGGAACCTGTTATCCTGACGGCCGAACCAAGAGTCAAGGAGGGACCATGAAGACGATCTGGCTGGCCGGACTGGTGTTGGGAGGGGCGTTGACGGCGTCGGGGCAACTGTTACCGGCGCAGCGCTGGGCGGATTTTGAACAGATGGCGGCGAATGTCGCGCGGGTGTATGCACCATACGAATGGAAGCGGGATCGGTTCGGGTACGACGCACTGGCGCTGCGGCCGTGGCTGGACCGGGTGTGGGCGGCGCAGACGGATCTGGAGTATTTCGAGATCTGCGCGGAGTATCTGGCGAACCTGCGGGACCTGCACACGGGGTTCTCGTTGCCCTCGAACCATGTGGCGGAGATTGGCGTGTGGGTGGACCTGTATGACGGGCAGGTGCTGATCGACTTCGTGGACCGGAGCGAGTTGCCGGCGTCCCAATATCCATTCGAAGTGGGGGACCGCGTGGTGGTGGTGGATGGCCAGCGGGTGGAGGACTGGGTGGATCGGGTGTCGAAATTGCAGTCGTTTGGAGATGAGAGGGCGACGCGGCGGTGGGCGGTGGATCAGTTGTTTTACCGGACGCAGGCGGCGATCCCGACAATGAGGATGAGCCCCGTGAGCGTGGCCACCGTGTTCATCGAACGGCGGAGGACGGGAGAGGTGGAGAGGTACAGCCTGCCGTGGAAGGTGACCGGGACGCCCTACACGGTGTCGGGTCCGGTTCCGCTGCCCGGGATCGGGATCACGGAAGCGGAGACGCGGGGGGAGGCCGGGTTGGCGGAGGAAGCGGAGGAAGCACCCCGGCCGAGGCGGGCGGCGGAGGCGTTCGCGAACCGGGCGGCGCCGCGATACAAGCGGTTGCGGGGATTTGGGTCGGCGATTCCATCGTTCGAGATGCCGGCGGGTTTCGTGCGGCGGCAGGGACAGACGGCGGGGAGCCTGATCTACAGCGGGACGTTTGAAGCGGAGGGATACCGGATCGGCTTCCTGCGCATTCCGTCTTTTCCGACGAGCACGTTCACGCAGTCGACGATGCTGCGGCAGATCGACACCGAACTGGCCTATTTCCGGGACAACGCGGATGGACTGGTGGTGGACGTGATGCGGAATCCGGGCGGAAGCGTGTGTCTGACGAACGACATCCTGCGGCGGCTGATTCCGGTGGAGTTCCGGACGCTGGCGGACGAGTTCCGGCCAACACTGGAGATCGTGCACTTGTTCCGGCAAGATGTGGAAGACGCGAAATTTTTTGGGGCGGACGAGGTGACGATCGCGTTTCTGGAGGGATTCTTGCGGGATGTGGAGACGGCGTATTACGAGCCCCGGGGGCGGACCGGGCCGCTGCCGGCGTGCGGGTTGTCACTGGACTTGCAGCCACTGCCGGGCTACGCGGGGCCGATGCTGGTGTTGATTGACGAGTTCTCCGTGTCGTCGGCGGACGCATTTCCGGCGATTTTGCAGGACTCGAACCGGGCGCTGATGTACGGCCGGAGGACGCCGGGCGGAGGCGGGCTATCGATGGAGAAGCCGCTGGGGATTTTCGGGGAGGCGTCGGCGACGCTGACGGTGACGCTGGGCATTCGTCCGAAGACGACGGACTTTTCTGGGCTGCCGAAGACGAACACACTGGAAAACAACGGGGCATGGCCGGACTTCGAGGACGACATCATGACGGCGGAGAACCTGTTGAGCGGGGGGAAGCCGTTCGTGGAAGGGTTCACGCGCGCGATGATTGAGCATATTCAGCGGACTCGGGGGAC
>DNFG01000202.1:861-19443 GCA_003487005.1 Bryobacterales bacterium | reverse complement strand
CGCGCGGTCGGCTCTCGAGGCGGTACGAAACCCCCCTGAAAGGAAACTGATCGGGGGTGCGCACCGCCACAACGGAACGACGGAGGAAATCCGACAATGGTTCAGCCACTCAACCGCCTCAAGGAAAGCGCCTCGCAGACCGCGGGCCCTTACGTCCATATCGGCCTGACGCCGAATTTCTGCGAGATCGGCGGGGTCTACCCGGAAGATCTCGGCATCAAGATGGTCAACGACAAGACCAAGGGCGAGCGCATCACCGTCATCGGGCGGGTGATCGACGGCACCGGCACGGGGATCTCCCTGGTCGTGGACGACGACGGTCGTTTGATGGGCACGGTCAGCGACGGCGACGTGCGACGCGCGCTGATCGCGGGCGCGGACCTGCACGCCCAGGCGCATTCCATCCTGAACCGTAATCCGCGAGTGGCGCGTCCGGGTCAGAGCCGATCCTCCATGCTCGACATGCTGCGCGACCTCGGCCTGCACCAGTTGCCGATCGTCGACGAGGCGGGCCGGGCCGTCGGCCTGGTCACCCTGGACGAGATCCTGCGCGCGCCCGAGCGCTCGCATGAGGTCGTGATCATGGCGGGCGGCCTAGGCCAGCGCCTGTCCGAACTGACCCGCGACACGCCCAAGCCTATGCTGAAGGTGGGGTCGCGTCCGATTCTCGAGACCATCATCCTGAACTATGCGGGGCAGGGGTTCCGGCGGTTCTGGCTCTCGGTCAACTACAAGGCCGAGCAGATCGAGGCTCATTTCGGCGACGGCTCACACATGGGCCTGGACATCCGCTACCTGCACGAGACGACCCGCCTGGGAACCGGCGGCGCTCTCAGCCTGCTGCCGGAAACGCCGAGCGGGCCGATCGTGGTGTCCAACGGCGACGTCCTGTCCAAGGAAGACTACGGCGCGGTTCTGGACGCCCACCTGGCCGCCGACGCCCAGGCCACGGTGCTGGTCCGCGACTATGAGATCCAGGTGCCGTTCGGAGTCGTCAGCGCCGGCCCCGACGGCGTCACCGCCCTGCAGGAAAAGCCGACCCAGCG
This sequence comes from Bryobacterales bacterium, assembly GCA_003487005.1. Taxonomy (GTDB): domain Bacteria; phylum Acidobacteriota; class Terriglobia; order Bryobacterales; family Bryobacteraceae; genus PNKE01. The sequence continues at coordinate 18,397 of DNFG01000202.1, read as the reverse complement.
CTTTCTGATCAACGCCGGCGTTTATGTCCTCGCGCCCGAGGCGCTAGCCCTGGTGCCGCGCGACACCTTCTTCGACCTGCCGACCCTGCTGGAGCGCATGTTGGAGGTCGGGATGAAGGTCCGCACACACCGGGCGGAGGCCTATTGGATGGACATCGGGCGCCTGCCGGACTTCGAACGCGCCAACGCCGAGTTCAGCGCGGTTTTCGGATGATCGACGGTCTCTCGGTTCTGGCGGTGATCCCCGCACGTGGCGGTTCCAAGGGCGTGCCTCGCAAGAACCTGCGCCTTCTTGGCGGAAAGCCGTTGATCGCCTGGACCATCCAGGCGGCGCTCGAAAGCCGCAGCATCGACCGTGTCGTGGTGTCCACCGACGACGAGGATATCGCCCGAGTCTCGCGCGAGTGGGGCGCTGACGTTCCCTTCATGCGCCCTTCCGAACTGTCCAGCGATTCCGCCCCCGGAGACGCGCCATTCCGTCACGCGGCTGAGATGGTCCCCGGCTATGACCTGGCGGTGCTCTTGCAACCCACATCGCCGCTGCGCGGCCACGCCGACATCGACGGGTGCATAGAACTGGCAATCGCCAGCGACGGGCCGGTCGTGTCCGTATGCGAATGCGCCAAGCATCCGGCGTGGATGTTCACTCTTGACGGCGTGACCATGAAGCCCGTTCTGCCTGAGCTGGCCCGCACTACCCGGCGACAGGACCTGCCTACGGCGTACGCTCTTAGTGGGGCTGTCTATGTGATGTCGACGGCCGATTTGAGGGCCGGTCGACCGCTTGTCACTCCAGATACATCCGCGTATATCATGCCGCCCGAACGGTCGATCGACATAGATACAGAAATCGATCTGTTGATTGCATCAGCCTACCTTTGAGGAGATCTTTTTGACCAGTTCTAACGGAACTGCGGCCAGAGACTTGGAAGTAAAGTACGGTCTCCCGCGCGAAGTTAAGTTTTGCAAGGTGTGCGTCATCTCGAACCAGAGACCGAATTCTGCGGTCGAGTACGCGCATACGGCGGAATCGAAGAAGACCACGATCAACCTCGACGCTGAGGGGGTGTGCGACGCTTGCCGGGTCGCCCAGCGCAAGGGAGCGACAATCGACTGGGAGGCGCGGGACGCGGAACTGCGCGAGTTGTGCGACCGCCACCGCCGCAACGACGGGCACTATGATTGCGTCGTCCCGGGCTCGGGGGGCAAGGACAGCTTCTATGCGGCCCACATCCTGCGCACCAAGTATGGCATGCATCCGCTGACCGTGACCTGGGCCCCGCACATCTACACCCCGTGGGGTTGGCGGAACTTCCAGGCCTGGCTCCACGCCGGATTCGACAACTTCCTGTGCACGCCCAACGGCCGCACGCACCGCCTGGTGACCCGCTTGGCGGTCGAGCGCCTGTTCCACCCGTTCCAACCTTTCATGTTCGGCCAGAAGTCGCTGGCTCCGAAGATGGCGTTGCTGCACGATATCCCGCTGGTGTTCTACGGCGAGAACGAGGCCGAGTACGGGAACCCGATCGAGGACACCGAAAGCGCCCGCCGCGACTGGCAGTACTTCACGTCATCAAACAGGGACAACGTCTATCTGGGCGGCGCATCGCTCCGTGAGCTGAAGGAAGACTACGGAGTTGAGGACTATGAACTCCAGCCCTATCTTCCGGCCGATCCGGAGCAGATCGAGAAAAAGAAGGTCGAGGTTCACTACCTCGGCTACTATTTGAAGTGGCACCCTCAGAGCGCCTATTACTATGCGGTGGAGCACGGCGGGTTCGAGGCTTCTCCAGAACGCACTCCGGGGACCTACAGCAAGTACAACTCGATCGACGACCGCATTGACGATTTCCACTACTATACGACCTACATCAAGTTCGGGATTGGGCGGGCGACCTACGATGCCTCGCAGGAGATTCGCTCGGGCGATATCACCCGGGACGAGGGTGTGGCGCTGGTGAAGCGATTCGACGGCGAGTTCCCCGAGCGCTTCGCGGAGGAGATCTTCCAGTACCTCAGCATTCCGGAAGATCAGTTTCCCCAGGCCAGCGGCCGTTTCGACAACCCAATCCTGACCCGCGAGGGCTTCATGGAGATGGCCGACCGCTTTCGGTCTTCTCATCTTTGGGTCAAGGATGGCGGCAACTGGAAGCTGCGTCACACCGTCTTCGAATGAAGCGGACCCTGAACGGAAAAGGCGGAATCCGCGTGCGGAACATTCGACTGATCGCGCGTCTCGACATCAAGGCGCCCAACCTGATCAAGGGCGTCCGGCTTGAAGGCCTGCGGGTGCTCGGGGACCCCAAGGCGTTCGCGACACGCTATTACGAGGCCGGGGTGGATGAGATCATCTACATGGACATCGTCGCCAGCCTGTATGAGCGCAACAGCTTGGGCGATCTCCTGACCCGGACGGCGCGCGATGTCTTCATTCCGATCACGGTCGGCGGCGGGGTGCGCTCCATCGACGATGTGCGCGCTCTGCTGCGTGCCGGCGCCGACAAGGTGGCGATCAACACCGCCGCAGTCCGCCAGCCTGAGCTTATCAGCGAGGTCGCCTCACGCTTCGGCAGCCAGTGCATGGTGCTCAGCATCGAGGCGAAGTCCGCCGGTCCTGGAAAATGGGAGGCGTACACGGACAACGGCCGCGAACGCACGGGTCTGGACGTGCTGGAGTGGGTCAAGCGCGGGTGCGAACTGGGAGCGGGCGAGATCCTGCTCACGTCGGTCGACCGGGAGGGGACCCGCAAGGGGTTCGACGTGGAGCTGCTGAAGGCGGTGGCGGAGGTGGCTACCTGCCCGGTAATCGCCAGCGGCGGCATGGGCACGCTGGACCACATGCGAGATGCCTTGGACGAGGGGGGGGTGGACGCCATCGCCATGGCGGACGTGCTGCATTACGACCGGCTGTCGTTACGGGAGATTCGCGCGGCCGCCACCGACGCGGGCTACGTGCTGCGCCAGGACGTGGGAGCCGCAACGTGAAGGTCCATGTCGTAGACTACGGCGTCGGTAATCTGCACAGCATAGTCCGCGCCGTTGAGGCCAGCGGTGGTGAGGCGGTGCTGACCGACTCACCCAAGGAGCTCGCTCGCGCGGACCGGATGCTCCTGCCGGGCGTCGGAGCCTTCGAACCGTGCGCGCGCCGGTTGCAGGAGAGCGGTCTCGTCGAGCCCGTCAAGGAGTTCGTCCGGTCGGGCAAACCCTTTCTGGGCATCTGCGTCGGGATGCAATTGCTGTTCGACGAGAGCCGGGAGTTCGGCGTGCACCAAGGCTTGGGCCTGATCCCGGGCGTGGTCGATGCGATTCCGCCGCTCGACGCCGCCGGGGAGCGCAAAGTGCCCAACATCGGCTGGCGCCCGCTCCGGAGCCCCGGCGAAGGGTCGTGGGACGGCACCCTGATGGAGGGCCTTGAGCCGGGCGTGTCGTCGGCCTATTTCGTCCACACGTACAACTGCCATCCGGCGGACGCGGGGCATCGCTTGGCCGATGTCGACTATGTCGGCTATCAGATTTGCGCCGCTGTCTCCAAGGACAACATCACCGGCTTCCAGTGCCATCCTGAGCGTAGCGGCCTGGTGGGTCTCAGGATCATGGCCAATTTCCTGAGGTGAGCGCAAATTCTGGAAGCTGGGCGGCGGTACGCACCCTGTACCTCGGGGGCGTGCGCGTTCTCCTCTCGGAGAACGTCCGCCGCGCAGGAATCTATGTTGCCTCGGCACTGACCAGCGCACTGATACCGTTCTTGCTTCTGCCGATCCTAGCCCGGACATTGGGGCCGGAAGGATACGGCTTGGTCGGGGCGTTCACCGGCCTCGTCACCCTGGCGACGGTCCTGATCGGCTTGAGCACCCAAGCCGTGCTGACGACGACCTATTTCCGGGTCGAGCAGGAAAAGCATCGACGGTACCTCGCGAGTTGTCTGTGGCTGGCGGCCCTGACTGCGCCCACGCTCTGGATCGTCGCTACTCTGGCCGGGGACCAGCTGGAGCGCATGACCGGCATTGGTTCCGCTTGGACCTGGGCCTTGGTCGGCGCCGGTGCGGGCCAGTTCCTGCTGTCGGTGTCCTTGGCTATGTGCCAAGTGAAGGGGCGCGCGCTCCTGTTCGCGGGGATCCAGGTCGCCAACTCGGCGCTAAACTTGGGGCTGACGATGCTGCTGGTGTTTGCCCTCTCCCGGGGCTGGGAGGGGCGGGCGATCGGCCAGTGCGTCGCCACGCTCGGTATTGGCCTGGCGAGCCTGTGGCTGATCAACCTTAGGCAGGGCGTGCCGGTTCGCTCGGACCGCCATACCATGGTTGATACTCTGAAGTTCGGAGTCATGCTGGTTCCGCATGTTCTCGCTTCCGCCGTGATGGGGTCGGCTGACCGCCTGATTCTGGTGTCCATGATCGATGCGGCGGCGGCGGGCTGGTACTTCGTAGCCTTCCAAGTTGCCAGTGTCGTCTCCTTGACCAGCTCAGCGATCAACCAGGCGATGGCGCCTTGGCTGTTCCGGAACTTGTCCGCCCCCGGCGAGGACACGCGGGTCCGCATCGTGCGCACCTCATACTTGGTGATGGCGCTGCTGGTGGCCCAAGGGGCGGTCCTAGCGCTTCTGGCCCACCCGATAGTCCTCTTCGCCGGGGGGCCCGAGTTCGCGGAGGCGGTGCCGCTGGTGCGCATCCTAGCGATCGCAATGACGTTGAACGGGATCTACTTCCTGTTCACAAATTACATCTTCTATACTCACCGCACGCACCTGCTCTCCATGCTCACGGTCACGGTTTCGTTCGTCCAGGTCGCTGCGACGTTGGCGTTCGTGCACGTATTTGGCATAATCGGTGCGGCTTGGGCGGCGGTGGTTGCCAATCTGCTGTTCGCGGGAGGGGCGTGGGTGATCGCCGCTTGGCTCGTTCCGATGCCTTGGCTCGCTTTCCGGAGACTGGTTCGATGACGGCGAGAGCGATCGCAGATGCGGTCCTCGCTATAGAAGCGCGCGTCTTGCACCTGGACTGGCGCGTCAACGGCGTCGATCTTTGGCCACTTTATCGCAACGAGGTGCGGGGTCGCCTGTCCATCGCTCTTATCGGCGCCACCTCAGGTTCCCGATTTCCGCACCTGTCACAGTTTCTGGACCGGCGGGAGCAGCGGCTGCCCCCTTCCGACGAGTCGACGGTTGTCCTGCTGAATAACGGATTCTCGCGCCAGATTGTGGGCGGCCGAGCTTTCGACCGCCTTTGCACCCCTTTGGCGACAGAACTCGAGCGATCGGGACAGCGGACTTTGTTGCTGGATCAGGGGACACCGGCCGATTCCGCCTTGGCCCCCCGCGTGCGCGGAGTGGGCGCCCGCGTCAGGCGCGCCAAGCTGGCCGGCGTGCTTAAGGCGAGGCTGGGCGTCGACTCATGGACCGTGGAGCGATGCGCTGCCTTGGCGGCAGCCTACCGCGCGGAAGGGATCGACACGGCGTTCCTTCCGACAGCGAGAGACATGTACGCTCGGCAGATCGCGATGTTCGACTTGGCGATGATGTACGAAGGGATCTTGAGAGAGCAGCGGGCGAATCTGGTTCTGCAAGTCTGCTTTTACTCCGTCGCGGGTTACGCCATGAACTTGGCCGCACATCGGGTGGGCGCGCCGGTGCTGGATATTCAGCATGGTGTCATCGACCCCACCCATACAGCCTACGTCGACTGGGCGCCCACACCCGCCGGTCGGGCCCTCCTTCCTGACGGCGTATGGACCTGGAGCGACGCCGAGGCGGAGCTAGTGCGCCGGGGCCTCCACCTCCCCGCCTCGCAGGTCGTCGCCGGCGGTCATCCCTTCGTGGCCGCGTGGCAAGCCGGCTGGCTGGAGAGCGCCTCTGAGGCCCGCGCCGACGCTGCAGCGGTCCGGAGCGCGCGGCCCGATATGATCCATGCGCTGATCACGCTGCAGCCCGGGCTGATGACCGCCGCGGCGCTCGGCCCGCTGCTGGAAGCGATGCGGGAGGCGCCTGACGTCTTCTGGTGGATCCGTCAACACCCGGTGGAGCTCGCCGATGAGACTTCACGGGCTCTGTTTGACCAGACCGGCGCGAAATTCGATCTGGATCTGCCGTCGAGCCTGCCGCTCTATGCTGCCCTTGAACAGGTAGACATCCATCTTACCCATAGCTCCAGCACGGTGGCCGAGGCCGAGGCTTTCGGCGTGCCGTCGCTTCTCTGGTCCGACTACGGTAAGGAGCTGTTTTCCGACGCTATCGAACGTGGATGGGCTGTTGTTGTGGTTGACGGGGGCGAGCTCGCTCGGGCGATCGGTTCAAGCGATGCCGCGCGTCCCCTTCGGGTCGGGACTGAAGCGGTGGATCGCTTGTTGAGATCCCTGGAAGCCTTGCGCTCGGTAGTTCCCTACCAAGAATACCGTGGGTCCGTATGATGCGTGCTTTCGAAATACCGCAACAGACGCCCGGGAATTGGACCCGGAGCGCCGTCGATGTGCTGGCTGCGCTCATAATCTATTTATCGACATTGTATTTCGCCCCGCATGCGATTTTCGTCGTGGGTGCGGCTCTGCTGGTTCTAAATCATGGTGTTAAGTTACAGCAACGCGATCTGCTTCTTGGCGTATTTATAGTCGGTGCATTGCTGAACGTGTTTTTTCATTCCGGCGGCACGCTGCTTTCCGGCTCCATCTCCAGCATGGGTACGCCTTTGATCGCCCTGACGGTGATGGCTGGCCGGAACCTGTCGAAGCGGTTTCTCTTCACGATCGTATTGCTCACCATAGTGGAGATCGCCTTCGGCTTGTTCGAATTCTCGACGGGCCAGATTGCCATCAACTCCGCGCAAGCTGCTGTGGCCAGTCGTGACATGATCTCCACGTCAGATTTGCTTTACGGTCGGAGCGTCTTGGGGCTGTCAGCAAACAGTAGCGAGTTCGCCGAGAAGATATTCATCGCGGTACTTATTCTATATGGATTCACAGTTGGAAAACGCCTCAAGTTGGTGCTGATGGCGCTTCTTTTCGCCGGGCTGTATATCACCTTCAATCGTACCGCAATCATCGCCACGGTGCTCTACTTCCTGGTCATCTTCTTCATGTGGGCAATCAAATCTCCTCGCCGCATGCCCTTGGCAGCTGTGGTCGGTCTCGCAGCGTTGGGCGTGTGCGCGGTCTATCTGCAGCCGATCATCGACCAGTTCACGCGAGGCACCGGCTCCGTCACCTACTCCGAGCTTGCACGCCTCTACTATGGGCAAGCCGCCCTTGAGGATCTGATGGCCAGCCCGCTAACGGGCAACGGCTCTCTTAACTGGACCGTCCTGGATCCCTTCGGAGGGACACTCCAGCACGCGCATAACTCGTTGTTGATGCTTTTGGTCAAGCACGGCCTGCTGCTGGGGACGGTGTTCATCGTCTTCATACTGCTCGGGACGAACCGTCGATACATCATCCCTTTGGGTGTCATGCTACTGTTCTCAATCACGCAGTATTTCTTCTTCTGGAACATGTCCCTAGCCGATCTCCTCCTGCACCATTTCACGCGGTTCGGTCGTGAGGCCAATGCCTTCAAGCGCAGGGAGACCGGGATGGCGATGCCATGGAGAAGAGGGCGGCACGACCTCCCGAACCTCCCGAGGCCGACGATCCGGAGCCCTCGATGAGAATCCTGGTCCGGGCCACCAGTTTCATGAGCTCGCATGTCGTTCGACGTCAGGCCGACGCTGGTCACGATGTCACCGTGTCCGACATTCGCCGCAGGAACCGGGAAACTGACAAGAATCGAAGCTATCCAACCTGCTAGGGTAGTCTGACGCTGCAGCTTTGACAGCACGAGAATGGAACTGAAGATGTGCGGAATATTTGGGATCATTTCCCAGTCCACCTGGCCCAAGGGCGATCTGGTCGACCTGACCCGTTACGCGCAGCAGCGCGGCCGTGATTCCAGCGGCCTGCTGTTCCTGCGCGACGGCGCCTACAACGTCCACCGCGCTGACTTCCAGATCTCGCGCCTGCTGTCGGAATCGCGGCCCTACGACGCCGCGTTTGTCATGGGCCACAGCCGCCTGATCACCAATGGGCTGGGCGACAATCAGCCGGTGCTGCGCGAGGACATCTGCGTCATCCACAACGGAATCGTGGTGAACCACGAGGAGATCTGGGCCAAGATCGGCAAGGAACGACAGCTGCTGGTCGACTCCGAGGTCATCCCGGCCATCGCGGCGGCGCATCTGGAGAAGGGGGGAGCGGTCGAGGATATTCCAAGCGCGGTCCTCGGCCTCTGCAAGGGCGTCGTCGCCTGCGCCATGGTCTTGCCCCGCATTGGAAAGCTGCTGCTCTTCTCCAATAACGGCAGCCTCTATGTCGGCAGGAAGGGCGACGCGACCTATTTCGCGTCGGAGGCCTATCCCCTCTCCCAGGTGGGGTGTGTCGACGTCGTGCAGGTTAAGGACGAGAGCGTCGTGCTCGACATTCCTGCTTCAGACGCGGACTACGTCATTTTGAACAAGTCCGGCCGGAAGATGAATCTCATTCCCGACCTGGTTCTCTCCTCGGTCGAAGAAAAGCTGCTGGTCCACCCGAAGCACGACCTGCGCCGATGCACCAAATGCGTGTTGCCGGAAACCATGCCCTTCATCAGCTTTGACGAAGACGGCGTATGCAACTACTGCGCCAACTACAGGCCGAGGAACGCGCCGAAGCCCAAGGCAGAACTATTCGACCTTGTGAAGCCCTTCCGCCGGGCCAATGGGAACGACTGCGTGGTGCCGTTCTCGGGCGGGCGTGACAGCTGTTACGCCCTGCACCTGATCGTCAACGAACTAGAGATGAAGCCAGTCACCTACACCTACGACTGGGGCATGGTGACGGACCTGGGGCGGCGCAACATCAGCCGCATGAGCGCCGACTTGGGCGTCGAAAACATCATTGTGGCCGACGACATCGCCCAGAAGCGCGAAAACATCAGGATCAATTTGATCGCCTGGCTGAAGAAACCGGACCTCGGAATGATCAACATCCTAATGGCTGGCGACAAGCATTTCTTCCGACATGTCGAGACCATCAAGCGTCAGACCGGGATAAGCCTGAATTTATGGGGTGTGAATCCATTGGAGACCACCCACTTCAAGGCAGGTTTCCTGGGCGTGCCGCCGGATTTTGCGGAGGACAAAGTCTATAGCAACGGGGCCTTGAAGCAGGTGCGCTACCAGTACCTTCGTCTGATGGCGATGACGAAGAGCCCGGGATATTTCAACAGTTCATTGTGGGACACGTTTTCCGGCGAATACTATCGGAGCTTCCACAAGAAGACAGACTATTTCCACGTGTTTGACTACTGGACCTGGGACGAACGAGTCGTCGATCAGTGCTTGGCCATGTACGACTGGGAGAAAGCACCGGACACCAATACCACTTGGCGCATCGGGGATGGAACGGCCGCCTTTTACAACTACGTCTACTACACGGTGGCCGGTTTCTCCGAGCACGACACGTTCCGCAGCAATCAGATCCGCGAGGGGCAGATCAGCCGCGCCGAAGCGCTCGTCCGCATCGAGGACGAAAACCGTCCGCGCTATACTAACATCAAATGGTACCTGGACGCGGTGGGTCTAGACTTCGAAGACACGATCCGGGCGGTCAACGCCATTCCGCGGCTGTATGAGGAGGTGTCGGCGTGAGCGCCTGCATCTGGTATATTTCGAAATACGCCGCACCGCCACCGTACGGCCGCGTGGGCAGGCGCCCGTTCTATCTGATGCGCGAGATGGCCAGGCTGGGGCATCGCGCTGTCATTGTTACGTCCGATTCAAACCACTTGGCCAGCGCCCCGGACTTCAAGGGCTCCCATCTACGAACCCATGTCGATGGTGTGGACGTGTGCTGGGTTCGCACGTTCAAGTACCAGCGCGCCAACTCTTGGCGGCGCGTGGTGAGCTGGCTTGACTTCGAGTGGAAGGTGGCGCGGCTGCCGACGGATGGTCTCCCGCCTCCCGATGCAATCATCGTCTCAAGCCTTTCGCTGCTGACGATCTTCAGTGGGCTGCTCTTGAAACGCCGCTACGGGTGCCGACTGGTGTTCGAGGTGCGCGACATCTGGCCCCTGACGATCATTGAGGAAGGTGGATTCAGCCCGCGCAATCCGGGCGTGATGGTTCTGCGCTGGATTGAGAAGATGGCTTACCAGCGCGCCGATTTGGTGGTGGGCACCATGCCGAACCTGAAGCAACATGTGGACGAGAGCTTGGGCGACCGCCATGCGCCGGTGGCCTGCATCCCCTTCGGCGTCGATCCCGACATGACCGAAAAGGCCGAACCGCTTCCGGCGGAGTGGATCGCGCAGCACGTGCCCCAAGGTAAACTCATCGTCTGCCACGCCGGCACTATTGGCGTGACCAACGCCCTGGAGGTGCTTTTCGACTGCGCCCGGTCCATGAAAGGCGTTCCGGACGTGCATTTCCTGATCGTGGGCGAAGGCGCTCTGAAACCGAAGTTCGAGGCCGAGTGCGCCGACCTGCCGAACGTCACGTTCACCGGGTCGGTGCCCATGAGCCAAGTGCAGTCGGTGCTGGCTTTGAGCGACCTGCTGTACTTCTCGGTCAAACCCTCAAGGGTCTGGAAGTACGGTATGTCGCTGAACAAGGTCATCGACTACATGCTGGCTGGCAAGCTGATCATCGCCTCCTACGCCGGCCATCCAACCATGGTGGACGAGGCGGGGTCTGGGGTCTCGGTGCCCCCCGGCGACGCGGTGGCGCTGAAGTCCGAGATTCTCAGGCTGGCGGCCCTTCCCCCGGCGGAGCGTGAAGCGATGGGGCGTACGGGCCGGGACTGGATCCTGCGCCACCGGGACTACCGGACGCTCGCCGAGAATTATCTGAGGCTGGCCCTTCCCGATCAGATCAGCGCTTGAAGGCGAGCCGAGGGCATCCACGACCCATGGCCGAGCGTCCTGTGCTTAACGGGTCGGCAGATTGAGCAGAGCGCCCATGCTCGCCTTGGCTCCCCAACACGCCCGGTAACGACTCAGCCTCCGGCCCGCACCCGCACCAGCTCCTCCACCACCCCCGGATCCGCCAGCGTCGACGTATCCCCCAGCGCCCCCACGTCCCCCTCGGCGATCTTCCGCAAGATCCGCCGCATGATCTTCCCCGACCGCGTCTTCGGCAGACCCGGCGCCCAGTGGATCACATCCGGCGCCGCGATCGGGCCGATCTCCTTGCGGACGTGGGCGATCAGCGCATGGTGCAGGTCGTCGTGCGGCTCGACGCCGGCGTTCAGGGTGACATAGGCATAGATGCCCTGACCCTTGATGTCGTGCGGATAGCCGACCACCGCGGCCTCGGCGACGTGTTCGTGGGACACCAGGGCGCTCTCGACCTCGGCCGTGCCCATCCGATGGCCCGAGACGTTGATGACGTCATCGACCCGGCCGGTGATCCAGTAGTCGCCGTCCTCGTCCCGACGGCAGCCGTCGCCGGTGAAATATTTGCCCGGATAGGCGCTGAAATAGGTGTCGAAGAAGCGCTGGTGGTCGCCCCAGACGGTGCGCATCTGGCCGGGCCAGCTGTCGGTGATGACCAGGTTGCCCGAGGCTGCGCCTTCCAGCACCGCGCCCTCGGCGTCGACCAGCTGCAGTTCCACGCCGGGCAGGGGTTTGGTCGCGGACCCGGGCTTGAGATCGGTCGCGCCGGGCAGGGGCGAGACCAGAATGCCGCCGGTCTCGGTCTGCCACCAGGTGTCGACGATGGGGCAGCGGCCGTCGCCGACGACCTCATGATACCAGCGCCAGGCCTCGGGATTGATCGGCTCGCCGACGCTGCCGAGCAGGCGGAGGGACTTGCGGCTGGTGGATTTCACCGGCCCGTCGCCCTCGCGCATCAGGGCCCGCAGGGCTGTGGGGGCGGTGTAGAAGATCTCGACCTGGTGCTTGTCGACCACCTGCCAGAAGCGGCTGTGGTCCGGATAGTTGGGCACGCCCTCGAACATCAGGGTCGTGGCGCCGTTCGCCAGGGGGCCATAGACGCAATAGCTGTGGCCGGTGACCCAGCCGACGTCGGCGGTGCACCAGAAGACCTCGCCGGGCCGGTAGTCGAACACCAGTTCGTGCGTCCAGGCCGCCCAGAACAGATAGCCGCCGGTGGTGTGCAGCACGCCCTTGGGCTTCCCGGTCGAGCCCGAGGTGTAGAGGATGAACAGCGGATCTTCGGCATTCATGGGCTCGCACGGACAGTCGGCGCTGATGCCGCATTTGGCCTCGCCGTATCGGACGTCGCGGCCCTCGACGATCGGGATGTCGGCATTGGTGTGGGAGACGATCAGCACCGTCTCGACAACGCTCGCGCCCGGCCGTTCCAGCGCCGCATCGACATTGGCTTTCAGGGGCACCCGTTTACCGCCGCGCAGGCCCTCGTCGGCGGTGATGACGACCTTCGAACCGCAGTCCTCGATCCGGCCCGCCAGGCTGTCGGGCGAGAAGCCGCCGAAAACGACGGAATGCACCGCGCCGATGCGGGCGCAGGCCAGCATGGCCACGGCCGCCGCCGGGATCATCGGCAGATAGAGGGTGACGCGGTCGCCCTTCACCACGCCAAGGCCCTTGAGCACATTGGCCATGCGGCAGACTTCGGCGTGCAGCTCGCGATAGGTCAGGCCGCCGGACTGGGTCGGCTCGTCGCCCTCCCAGATGATCGCGGTCTCGTCGCCGCGGGTCTCCAGGTGCCGATCAAGGCAGTTGTAGGCCACGTTCAGCACACCGTCGCCGAACCAGCGGATGCGGAAATCGGCCCTGTCGAACGACACGTCCTTGATGCGGGTGGGCGGAGTCGTCCAGTCGAGGCGGCGCGCCTGTTCGCCCCAGAAGGCGTCCGGCGTTTCACGGGCCGAGTTGCGCGCCAACTCATATTCGACAAGTCCTATCCGGGCGCAAGTCGCCCATCGGGGTGCAACAGGCAGTGATGAGGGATGTTCTACCATTAAACCGTCTCCAAGGCTGGCTGTCTCTGGCGCACCGTGTCCTGTCTCAGGTCGCGGCTAGCGTGTACCAAGGATTCGCTTGATGCGCGCTCTGGCAAATCCGAGGTTCAAGGGACCGGATATCGCGATGAGTCGCCGCGGGTCTGAGGCTGATTGCGCCGACCCGGACGTGGACTCAATAGCTTCCCATCCTGCGTCATTCTCGGGAAAAGGCTGACTCAAGCTTTCCCGGGCCGGATCGGGTGGACGACCTACAGAGGGTTCACAACGCGCCGATGTCGGCGGGTCGGGGCCGTGGAGGGGAACAGACAGGACCATCATCGGCCATGATCTTTGGCAAATTTGCGCGGCGTTTGTCGTCAGGTATGGCCGGTCCCTCAGCCTTGGGATAAACGTCCATCTAAAGGTGAACTCGGAGCTAAATGGCGTTGGGCAAGTTGAAGCATCGGATACGAACGACGGCCCAGCGATTTGGCGTCGATCTCAGGCGGGTCGTGCCGGACGATACGGCGCTCTACGACCGACTCTATCCTCACGGTCGTTTCTACAACGTTGGCGCAGGCTCGTTTTTCCATCCTCGGTGGATCAATCTGGACTATGTTTCCGATTGGTACAGGGACGATCAAAAGAACGTCATTCATTGCGATCTCATGTCGGATGATCCTCTGCCGATCCCCGATGCGTCAGCCGATGTCATATACACAAGCCACACCATCGAACACGTCAAGGATGACGCGGTGGACCGGTTGTTCCGCGAGTCATATCGCGCCCTGAAGCCGGGCGGATTTTTGCGCGTGACCACGGGACCCGACGCTGACACCGACTTTGCGGCCATGCAGCGCTCCGATGAGGACTGGTTCTATTGGGACAAGGCTTATGATCGGCCAGGAACCTTTGAGACCATGCTCCACGCGCCGGCCACTTCAGTGCCCTTGGAAGAGCGGTGGCTGCATCACGTCGCGACCATGCTGGCGCCAAACGACCTTTCGCCTTCGGTTCACAAATTTGATGCCGTTGAGATTCGCCGCATAATCGCCGAAAAGGGCAAGATCGGTGCGCTCGACTACTTTACCGGGTTGACCGAATGGCGAGGCGACAGACCCGGCAATCATGTCTCGTGGTGGAGCCACGACAAAATCGCGGCATTCATGCGCAACGCGGGCTTCGCCGAACCTTATCGATCTGGCTACGGGCAATCGGCCTGCGCCCCACTCAGGAACACCCTGTATTTCGACAACACTCATCCGCAGATGAGCGTCTATGTGGAGGCCGTACGGTAGCAAAGCCCGCAAACCCTGCGAGACCCACGCTCGCGACCGGCGTGGGATTCTAGCTATCGATTGGCACCCGCGAAGCCGCGGCGCGGCACGGGAAGCCCTAGGTGTCCTGTCCCGGAGTGTGGGGGAATCAGTCGAGCTGACCCTTCATTCCGAGCGACACTATGGGCCAGATACTCCTCGGCAGCGCCACGACCACGCACGCAGTCCGAGCTGCGATACAGCGATCGAAAGCTCCGCTCAAAGAGCTAGCGCCGCGGCACGGGTTCAACCACAAGACCGTCGCCAAACGGCGCAAGCGAGCCTTCGTTCATGACGCGCCGATGGGCCCCAAGACGGTTTGATCGACGGTTCTGACGCCTGAGGAAGAAGCCATCGTCTTCGCCTCCGCAGGCATACCCTGTTGCCGCTGGACGACGGCCCTTACGCGTTCCAGGCGACGCTGCCGAACCTGACCCGGTCGTCGCATCACCGCTGTCTGAAGCGCCACGGCATCAGCTGCCTGCCCGAGATCGCCGGCGACAAGCCCACCAAACAGCCGTTCAAGCGCTATCCGATCGGCTACTTCCACATCGACATCGCCGAGGTCAGGACCGACGAGGGCAAGCTGCACCTGTTCGTCGCCGTGGACCGGACATCCAAGTTCGCCTTCGCCCAGCTACACCCCGCCGCCAACGTCCAGGCCGCCGCCGACTTCCTCAAGGCGGTGATCGAAGCCGTGCCCTACAGATCCATACGGTGATGACCGACAACGGCGTGCAGTTCGGGGACATGCCCCAGCAACGCTCCGGCCCCGCAGCTCGCTAGCGGGTCCACAAGTTCGACCGCGTCTGCCTCGAACACTGCGCCGAGCACCGCTTCACCAAGCGCAATCGTCCTTGAACCAAGAGCCAGGTCGAGCGGATGAACCGGATGCTGAAGGAAGCCACCGGCCGCCGCTATCACTACGACAGCCACCGACAGCTCAGGCAGCACCTCGTCGCCATCCTGGACGCCTACAACTTCGCCAAGCGGCCCAAGACCTTACAAGGTCTCACGCCCTACGAAGCCATCTGCAAGGCGTGGGCTGACGAACCAGACCGCTTCCGATACGATTCAATCCACCTCACTTCGGGACCGAACAACTAGCCGCCCAGGTCCACATCCTTCCGATCACGGATGAACAGATAGCCGACCACCACCGTCACCAGCGCCACCACCACCGGATACCAGAGGCCGTAGTAGATATTGCCCGTCGCGGCGACCATCGCGAAGGCTGTGGTGGGCAGGAAGCCGCCGAACCAGCCGTTGCCGAGGTGGTACGGCAAGGACATCGAGGTGTAGCGGATCGACGTCGGGAACAGCTCGACGAGGAACGCGGCGATCGGCCCGTACACCATGCACACGTAGATCATCTGCACCCACAGGAGCGCGACGATGGCGGCGGCGTCGGCGAGCGGCAAGGACGTCACCTGGGCCGCGCCGTCGGGGTTGGCGAGGTGCGAGATCGCCATGAAGATCGGCACGTAGGTGAGCGCCGCCAGCGCGAGGCCGCTCATCATGATGCGCTTGCGGCCCACGCGATCCGACAGGCGGCCGAACACGATGAAGAACGGCGTGCCCAGCGCGAGCGCGAGCGCGACGAGCGTGTACGCGAGCTGCCAGTCGAGGTTGAGCGGCTTCTGCAGGAAGGTGAGCGCGTAGAACTGCCCCGTGTACCAGACGACGCCCTGGCCGGCGGTGGCGCCGAACAGCGCGAGCAGGACGAACTTCAGGTTGCGTGGGTTGGTGAAGCTCTCCTTCAGCGGGTTCTTCGAGACCTTGCCCTCCTGCTTGAGGCGCGCGAAGAGCGGCGACTCCTGCATCTTCAGGCGCACGTAGAGCGAGACGCCGAGCAAGAGGAACGAGCCGAGGAACGGGATGCGCCAGCCCCACGCGCGGAACGCGTCGGCGCCGAGCCCGTAGCGGCACGCGCCGATCACGCCGAGCGACATGAAGAAGCCGAGCGTCGCCGTGGTCTGGATGAAGCTCGTGTAGTAGCCGCGCTTCGCGTCCGGCACGTGCTCGGCGACGTATGTCGCGGCGCCGCCGTACTCGCCGCCGAGCGCGAGGCCCTGGAGGAGGCGCAGCGTGACCAGGAGCACCGGCGCCGCCAGCCCGATCGACGCGTAGGTCGGGAGGAAGCCGATGAGCGCGGTCGACAACCCCATCGTCACGATGGTGACGAGGAAGGTGTACTTGCGGCCGATCAGGTCCCCGATGCGGCCGAAGACGAGCGCGCCGAGCGGGCGCACGCCGAAGCCGGCGCCGAACGTCGCCAGGCTGGCGAGCAGCGCCGCACGTTCGTTGCCGGACGGGAAGAAGAGCCCGCCGAAGAACACGGCGAGCGCCCCGTAGAGATAGAAGTCGTACCATTCGAAGAGCGTGCCGACGCTCGACGCGACGATGACCCGGCGGATGGTTTTCGGATCGTCTCCGCCCGATGCTGGCGGCGCTCCCGGGCCCTCGCTCATCGGCCCGGCAGGGTAGCAAACCGCGTATCGGACTCGCGACAAGTGCAGTCGATTGGAGGATTTTCGGCGATGTCGATTCCGCTGCCCGGAAGTGGCGACGCGATTCGGGGCTGCGTTACCGTCCGACGCATCGCGCGTAGGCTATGGGCCCCGCGCCAGACCCAATCGGATCGAAAGCGAAGGAGACCCTGATGCGTACTCTGAAGATCGTCGTTCTCGCCCTCGGCCTCGCGGCGTTTGCTACCGGCTGCGGCAAGAAGAAGGACACCGCGACCCCGGCGACGGAGCCCGCGGCGAACCCGTGCGGCGGTGACGCCAACCCGTGCGGCGACACCAACCCGTGCGGCGGCGACCCCTGCGGCAACCCGTGCGGTGGCGAGGCCGATCCGTGCGGCGGCGGCGAGTGAGCTGACGGCGATCACTGACTGACGTGCGAGGCGGGCCCGCAAAGGCCCGCCTCGACTCGTTTAAGGGGGAGGGCAGGAGGCCGGGCCGGGGTGAACGTCCGTTATGTTTGACAGCTCGTCCGTTATCCTGGTAGACAGGTATCCGTTATGACGGATGCCGCCAGGAGGCTGAGATGAGCGTGATCGAGACCTTCCAACCCGCCCGTCAGGGCTACGCCCGCCAGGCGGACGTCGATCTGTTCGTCTCCAAGCTCGAGGCGTTCGAGAAGGGCGAGCTGTCGCCCGACGACTGGCGATCGTTCCGCCTGCTCAACGGCGTCTACGGCCAGCGCCAGGACGGCGTGAACATGATCCGCGCCAAGCTGCCCGGCGGCATCGTGACGCCGGCGCAGCTCGAGGCGCTCGCCGAGGTCGCCGAGAA